>CAHJXF010000336.1 GCA_903644065.1 Betaproteobacteria bacterium | reverse complement strand
GACCTGCGGCGGCATCCACCAGCGGCCGCTGCTCTCGATGCCCTGCGCGAGCACCAGTTTCCGCGCGAACACGACGCGCGGTCGGCCGTCGGTCGTCAGCGCCACGCGCAGCAGCGCGTCGGGGGCGTCGCCGACCGGCGTCACGCCGTGGAACGTGGTGCGGTTGCGGACCGGCAGCGCGAGCACGCGGCGGAACCACGCCAGGTAGTTCTGCCACAGCGCCTTCGGGATGTACTTGATGGCGGCGAACGCCGCACGGCCGTGCTGCGCCTCGTACCAGGCCTGGAAGGTCAGGCTCGGCAGGCCGAGGTCGGGGCCGCCGATGTGCTTCGGCGTGCGCAGCGTCTGCATCCGAGCGAAGCGCATCCAGATGCCTTCCTCGCCGTCGTCCGCACTGTCGACCAGCTCGATGCGGGTGATGCGTTCGCGCAGCAGCGCCGCGGCGATGGCGAGGCCGCCCTGGCCGGCGCCGACGATCAGCACGTCGACGACCGGCTCGCCTTCGTGGCTGCGCGGCGGCACCCACGGCTGGTCGGGGTAGGCGACCAGTTGCAGGTCGCGGGCGACGTCCTGCTCGAGGTCGGCGAGGTTGTCGGGGGTCATGTGGATTCCATCGTCGGCAGTGGTTCGGCGGCACGCGTGTCGAGCAGCGCACGCAGCATGCCGTCGAACGCGGCGTCGAGGTCGGCGCTCGGCGGCGGCGCGAATTCGTCGGCGAACCGTCGCCACGACAGCAGGCCGCTGTCGCGGGCGCCGCCGAGATCGATGACCGCGGCGCCGGGGACGACGTCGCGCGTCACGCGATAGTCGAAATCGTAGCGCCGGCCGAGGCGCTCGCACCAGTCGGCCAGCGTCCACGCGTGCTCGCTGCCGAGGTGGTAGACGCGATGCGCGTGGGTGTCCGCCTCGGCGAGCGTCGCCAGGCGCCACGCCACGTCCGGGGCGTAGCTCCAGTTCTTCCGGCACGGCCGATCGAAGGCCACCGTGCGGCCCGCCAGCGCGTGGGCGTCGACCTGGTGGATCTGGCTCAACGTGTCGCGCACCCCGGTGTCGTGCTCGTGGGGACCGAACACGCGACCGAGCCGCGCCACCACCCAGTCGAGCCCGTGCAGGCCACCGAGCCGCGCGGTGATCGCCTCGCCGCACGACTTGGTGATCGCGTACAGCGTCTGCGGCGCATGCGCGACGTCCTCGTCGATCAGGCTGCCGTCGGGCGGCTGGCCGCCGAAGACCGCGATCGAGCCGACGGTGACGAAGCGGCGCGCGCCCGCCTGCGCGGCGGCGGTCAGCGCGGTCGCGAGTCCCGCGAGGTTGACCGAGACGATCGCGTCCGCGCTCGTCCGTTCCCGCTCCGCCGACGCGGTGACGGCCGCCATGTGCACGACGCGATCGATGCGCTGCTCGCGGAACAGCCGGTCGAGCAGCAGCGGGTCGCGCACGTCGCCCACGGCCTCGACGAAGCGGCCCGGCAGCGCGCGCAAGCGGGCGGCGACGCGCTCGGCGATCGGCGTGCTCGACAACCCGATCACCGACTGGCCGCGACCCAGCGCGTGCTCGAGCAGGTTGAGGCCGACGAAGCCGCTCGCACCGGTGACGAGGAGACTGGCGCTCATCGCGCGGACTTCATCGGCCGACGTCGTGCGGCGTTCATTGCGGCGGGTCGATGCCGAAGTTGCGGCGATAGAGCGCGAGATAGGTGCCGTCGGCGCGCGCCCGGGCGACCACCTGGTCGACGGCCGCCTTCAACGCGCCGGCGTCCTTCTGCATCACGATGCCCTGCGCGTTGACGCCGCCGCCGGCAGCGACGATGCGCACCTCGCCGGGCCGCGCCTTTTGATAGTGGAGCGCGGCCGTCATGCCGGTCACCGCGACGTCGACGTGGCCGGTGTGGAGCGACAGGAACACATCGCTGCCGCTCGGCATCGGCAACAGCTCGCGGTAGCCGCCGATGCGCCGCATCGTGTCCTCCTGGAACGACGCGGCGACCACGCCGATCGAACGTCCGCGCAGGTCCGTGAGGCTGTGCATCGAGGTGTCGTCGGCCCGCACCACGGCGACCATGCGTTCGTACGCGTAGGGTTCGGAGAACAGGAAGACCTGCTTCAACTGCTCGCGGATGCGCACGCCGGTGATGACGAGGTCGAGCTGGCCCGACGACAGCGCCGGCATCAGGCCGCGGAAGTCGACCTTGATCCAGCGCACCGGCAGCGCGAGGTCGCGCGCGATCAGGTTGCCCCAGTCGATGTCGTAGCCGGTCAGCTCGTTCTTCGCGTTGACCCAGGTGTTGGGCGGCGCCGTGCCCGACGTGCCGATCTTGAGATAGCCGCGCGCGCGGATCTGCTCCAGGTCGTCGGCCCAGGCCGCGGTGGCGGTCAGCGCCACGACCGCGAGCAGTACCGTGAGCAAGCGCCGCATCAGGTCGCGCGGATCATGCCGCCGTCGACGCGGATCGTCGCGCCGGTGATGTACGACGCTCGGGTGCTGACGAGGAACGCGACGGTGTCGGCGAACTCCTCCGGGCGGCCGTAGCGGCCCGCCGGAATGGTCGCCATCGAGGCTCGCGCGATCTCCGCGGCGTCGCGCCCCTGCTTCTGCGCGGCCACCGCGTCGAGCTGGTCGACGCGCGCGGTGTGGATGCGCCCCGGCAACACCACGTTGACCGTGACGCCTTCGCTCGCCACCTCGGTGGCCAGCGACTTGGACCAGCCGACCACCGCGGCCCGCACGCCGTTCGACAGCGCCAGGTTGGGGATCGGCTGCACGACGCCCGACGACGAGATCGTGACGATGCGGCCCCAGCCGCGCGCGCGCATGCCGGGCAGCACCTGCTGGGTCAGGTGGAAGAGGTTGGCGGCCATCGTCTCGAACTGCGCGATCCAGGTCTCGGCCGTGTGGTCCGCCGCTCCGCCGGGCGGCGGTCCGCCGCCGTTGTTGACCAGGATGTCGACGTCGCCGAGCGATGCGATCCCCGCATCGATCTGCGCCCGCGAGCGCATGTCGAGCGCCAGCGGCACGACGCGCGCGGCGACGTCCGGCGGCAACGCGGCGACCCACGATCGGATGTCGTCGACCGTGCGCGCCGCCGCGGTGACGCGGGCGCCTTCCTGCGCCAGCACCCGCGCGGTCGCGGCACCGAGGCCGCGACTCGCGCCCAGCACCAGCGCGTGCTTGCCGGCGAGTCCCAGGTCCATCAGTCGGCTCCCATCAGTCGGCTTCCATCAGTGGACTTCCTTCAAGGCGGCGGTCTGCCGTTCCACCAGCCGCGCCACGTCGGCGAGGTCGGCGGCCGACAGGCGCGGACCGGGTTTCCGCAACGCGGCCGACCTGATCGCGCCGCGTTCGGCCAGCAGGTGCTTGCGGATCGCCAGGCCGATGCCCGGCTGCTGTTCATAGCGAGCCAGCGGCAGGTACGCGTCGAACAGCTCGAACGCGTGCGCGCGATGCCCGCGATCGTAGGCCGCGCAGACGTCGACCATCATCTCGGGATAGGCGAAGCCGGTCATGGCGCCGTCGCTGCCGCGCTCCAGCTCCTCGATCAGGAACAGCGCGCCGTTGCCGCCCAGGATGCTGACGCGGCGCACGTCGCCGCGCTCGCTGGCGGCGCGCAGGCCCTCGAGCTTCTGCAGGCCGGGCCAGTCCTCGTGCTTGACCATCACGCAGGTCGGCACGGCCTTCAGGATGCGCAGGATCACCGCCAGGCTCATCTGCACGCCGGTCGACTGCGGATGGTCCTGCAGCGCGAAGGGGATGGGTCCGAGCACCTCGCCGACCATGCGGTAGTAGTCGAAGATCTGGTCGTCGGTGCGCAGCGTCGACGGCGGGGCCACCATCACGCCGGCGGCACCGGCCGCCATCGACG
>CAHJXF010000335.1 GCA_903644065.1 Betaproteobacteria bacterium | reverse complement strand
CCGATCGGGGCGTCGACGCGAGCGAGACGCCCGACGCCGAGCCGGACGCATGAGGGAGAGCCGGACGCATGAGGGCGAGCCGTCGGTCGGCTTCTAATGCGTTGTTTCCAAACCGATCGCCCGTCGCCGGGCAGCGATCGCGAACCGCTCGCATGCTAATATCGCGGGCTTGTCGATCTGCACCCGACGATCCACACCTAGATTTCGGAGTTCCCATGGCCGTCCAACAAAACAAGAAGTCGCCGTCCAAGCGCGGCATGCATCGTGCGCACGATTTCATCACCCCGCCGGCATTGGCCGTCGAACCCACGACCGGCGAGTCGCACCTGCGTCACCACATCAGCCCGAACGGTTTCTATCGTGGCAAGAAGGTCGTCAAGACCAAGAACGACGAGTGATCGAGCCGTTCGCACGGCGCGGTCCGCGTCGTGCCGGACGCGCGTGCAGTCGGCTCGAATCCCGGTCTCGCGACCGGTCGTCCGCAGGTTTCACACCCCAGCGCCTCGGCCGATCGGCCCTGGCCCTTCCACGCCGCCCCTGAATCGCCGTCCATGCCGACCCGCATCGCGATCGACGCCATGGGCGGCGACCATGGGCTCGCCGTCACCATTCCGGCGACGCTGCGCTACCTGAAGCGCGACGCCGACGTCCAGGCGTTGCTGGTCGGTGACATCGCCGCCCTGGAAGCCGCGCTGCGGGCCCACCCGGCGGGCGGCGATCGCTCCCGCATCGAACTGGTCCACGCCTCCGAGACCGTGGCGATGGACGACTCGATCGAGATCGCGCTGCGCCGGAAGCGCGACTCGTCGATGCGCGTCGCGATCGGCCTCGTCAAGGACGGGCGAGCCGACGCGTGCGTGAGTGCCGGCAATACCGGCGCGCTGATGGCCATCTCGCGCTACCTGCTGAAGACGGTCGACGGCATCGATCGTCCGGCCATCGCCACGCTGCTGCCCAATCAGACCGGCCGCCCGACCACGATGCTCGACCTCGGCGCCAACGTCGACTGCAGCGCCGAACATCTGCTGCAGTTCGCCGTGATGGGCAGCGCGCTCGTCGCGGCCGTCGACGGTGAGGAGCGGCCCACGGTCGGCTTGCTCAACATCGGCGAGGAGATGATCAAGGGCAACGAGACCGTCAAGGAAGCCGGTGAACTGATGCGCGCCGCGGCGGATCGCGGGCACCTGGTCTTTCACGGCAACGTCGAAGGCAACGACATCTACAAGGGCATCGTCGACGTCATCGTCTGCGACGGCTTCGTCGGCAACGTGGCGCTGAAGGCGTCCGAAGGGCTGGCGCAGATGCTCGGCGGCTTCGTGCGCGAGGAGTTCGTCCGCAGTCCGCTGACGCGCGTCGCCGCGGCGGTGGCGATGCCGGTGCTGCGTCGTCTCAAGGCGCGGGTCGATCATCGCCGCTACAACGGCGCCAGCCTGCTCGGCCTGCGCGGCATCGTCGTCAAGAGCCATGGCTCGGCCGACGCGTTCGCGTTCGGCCAGGCCATCGGACGCGCCCGCGATGCGGCGCGCCGGGACGTCAGCGCGCGCATCGCGGTGTCGATGAAGGCGATGCGCTCCGCCGGCAACGAGGTCGAGGTCGCGCCGGCGAGCGGTGCGCCGACCCGCCACGACGACTCGCGAAAGCAGGTCGCCTCGCTGTTCTGAGCGCGGACCCGGCCCGGCGCCCGACCCCACCATGAATGCATTCTCGACGATCATCGGGACGGGCAGCTACCTGCCGCCGCGGCGCGTCAGCAACGACCGGCTGGCCGCCGACCTGGCCGCCGACGGCATCGAGACGAGCGACGAATGGATCGTGTCGCGAAGCGGCATCAGCGCTCGGTACTTCGTCGATCCCGGCGTGCCGTGCAGCGATCTCGCCGCCGCGGCGGCGCGTCGCGCGCTCGATGCCGCCGGCCTCGATGCGTCGGCCATCGACCTGATCGTCGTCGCCACGTCGACGCCCGACATGGTGTTCCCGAGCACGGCCTGCATCGTCCAGCACAAGCTCGGCATCACCAACCAGTGCGCGGCCTTCGACCTGCAGGCCGTCTGCAGCGGCTTCACGTACGCGGTGACCACGGCCGACGCGTTCATCCGCTCGGGTCAGGCGACCAACGCGCTCGTCATCGGCTCGGAAGTGTTCTCGCGCATCCTCGATTTTCGCGATCGCACCACCTGCGTGTTGTTCGGCGACGGCGCCGGCGCCGTCGTCATGACCGCGGCAGAGCGGCCGGGCGTGATGGCCAGCAGGCTGCATTCGGACGGTCGCCACGTCGGCATCCTGTGCGTGCCGGGCAACGTCGACCACGGGGCGGTGAGCGGCAACGCTTTCCTGCGGATGGACGGGGCCGCCGTCTTCAGGCTCGCGGTCAACGTGCTCGAGCAAGTCGCCGTCGAGACACTGGCGGCCGCGGGCGTCACGGCGGAACAACTCGACTGGCTGATCCCGCACCAGGCCAACATCCGCATCATGCAGGGCACCTGCCGGAAGCTCGGCCTGCCACTCGACAAGATGATCGCCACCGTCGCCGAGCACGGCAACACGTCGGCCGCCTCGATCCCCCTCGCGCTCGACGTCGCGGTCCGCGACGGCCGCATCCGCCATGGCCACAAGGTGTTGATGGAGGGAGTGGGCGGCGGCTTCACGTGGGGCGCCGTGTTGGTGGAGATGTGATGCGCGGTCCGGCTGGCGAGGCATCGCGACCACGCGTGGGGCCGACCCGCCTTCGATCGTTCCCGCATCCGCACGCCGATACTCCATGAGCGTCGCATTCGTCTTTCCGGGGCAGGGTTCGCAGTCGGTCGGCATGTTCGACGCGATGCTGGCCGCTCGCGGCGACCATCCCGCCGTCGCGGCGACGCTCGAGGAGGCGTCGGACGTGCTGAGCCAGGACCTGGTCGCGCTGATCGGCGAGGGGCCGGTCGAGACGCTCGGCCTGACGACCAACACGCAGCCCGTCATGCTCGCGGCCGGCGTCGCGATGTGGCGCGCGTGGGTCGACGCGGGCGGGTCGGCGCCGGTCGTCGCGGCCGGTCACAGCCTCGGCGAGTACGCGGCGCTGGTCGCCGCGGGAGCGCTGCGTTTCGCGGACGCGTTGCCGCTGGTGCGCTTTCGGGCCGAAGCAATGCAGGCGGCCGTGCCGGTCGGCAGCGGCGGCATGGCCGCGATCCTCGGTCTCGAGGACGACGCGGTGCGCGACGTCTGCCGGGAAGCGGCGCACGGGGAGGTCGTCGAAGCGGTCAATTTCAATGCGCCGTCGCAGGTCGTCATCGCGGGACACAAGGCCGCGATCGAGCGGGCCTGCGAGGTGGCGAAGGCGCGCGGCGCCAAGCGCGCGGTGGTTCTGGCCGTATCGGCGCCGTTCCACTCGTCGCTGATGCGGCCCGCCGCCGAGCGGCTCGCGACCCGACTCGACGCCGTGGAGATCATGGCGCCGGGCCTCGACGTCGTCAACAACATCGACGTCCGGATCGAGTGTGACCCCGTGGCGATCCGCGCCGCGCTGGTTCGCCAGGCCGCCGGGCCGGTCCGCTGGTCCGAGACGGTGCGGTCGATGGCCGATCGCGGCGTCACGCAGCTGATCGAATGCGGGCCGGGCAAGGTGCTGGCCCCGATGGCGCGACGCATCGATGCCCGCGTCGCCGGCCTGCCGATCTTCGACCCGGTGTCGTTGCGCTCGGCGCTCGACGCCGTGCGGTGAACGACTTCCCCGGACCGAGCCCATGAGCGAAGAGACTTTGACCGGACAGGTCGCGTTGGTCACCGGTGCGTCGCGCGGCATCGGGCGCGCCGTCGCCGACGAACTCGCGAGTCGCGGCGCGACGGTCGTCGGGACGGCGACCACGGACGCCGGTGCGGCGGCGATC
>CAHJXF010000334.1 GCA_903644065.1 Betaproteobacteria bacterium | reverse complement strand
GCTCCGCCGCGAGCCGCTCCGTCGCGGCGTCCCCGTGGACCGCCGCGTCAGACGAAGCCATCGTTGCCGCCCTTGCCGCCGAGCTGCAGCTGGCCGTCGTCGGCGAGGCGCCGCACGGTCTTCAGGATCGCCTTCTGCTCGGCCTCGACCTCGGACAGGCGCACCGGTCCCTTGGCCTCGAGGTCTTCCCGCATCATGTCGGCGGCGCGCTGCGACATGTTCTTGAAGATCTTCTCGCGCAGCTCTTCCGATGCACCCTTCATCGCGATGATCAGCGACTCGGACTGCACCTCGCGCAGCAGCAGCTGGATGCCGCGGTCGTCGATGTCCATCACGTTGTCGAAGATCACCATCGCGTCGAGGATGCGGTCCGCGAGCTCGGGATCGCTCGAGCGCAGGTTCTCGATGATGATCGCCTCCGCGTCGGTGCCCACGTGGTTGAGGATCTCGGCCGCCGCCCGCACGCCGCCCACGTCCGAGCGCTTGACGCGGCCGCCGCTCGCGACCAGCTTGTCGAGCGCCGAGTCGAGCTCGCGCATCGCCTGCGGCTGGATGCCGTCGAGCGTGGCGATGCGATGGATCACCTGGCCCTGCAGTTCGACGTCGAGCGCGGCGATCACCGCCGACGCCTGGTCGCGATCGAGGTGCGCGAGGATCGACGCGACGATCTGCGGATGCTCGCCGCCGATCAGCTCGGCGACGCTCTCGGCATCCATCAGCTTCAGGCCGTCGATGCCGCTCGAGCGGTCCTCCTTCAGAATGCGGTCGCACAGCACGCGGGCCTTGTCGGCGCCGAGCGCCTTGTTGAGCACGGCCCGCACGTAGTTGTCGGCGCCCGCATCGATCGCCGGCTGCACGGAAGCCGCGCCGGTGAAGCGTTCCAGCATGTCGGTCAGGCGTTCGCGCGAGACATTCCCGAGCTGCGCCATCGCGGCGCCCAGCTTCGCGACCTCGGAGGCACCGAGGTGCCGGAACACCTCGGCGGCCTCGTCCTCGCCGATGGCCAGCATCAGGATCGCGCTGTCCTCGATGCCGACATTGCTCATTCGGCGGCGACCCAGTTGCGCACCAGTCCGGCGAGCGCCTTCGGATCGTCGCGGGCCAGTTGCCGTGCGCGCTGCAGGTGCTCGGGGTAGGCGAGGACCGGCGTCGCGGTGACCTCGGTCTCCGAGGCGAGCAGCGGCGTCTCGGTGGTCGTGGCGGTGACGACCTGGGTCGTCAGGCGCCGGACCGCCGGACGGAGCACGCCGAACAGCAGGTAGGCCGCCAGCAGGCCGAAGGCCAGGTTCTTGCCGACCTCCTTCGCCGTCGCGAGGTTGTCGGGGTCCTTCCACAGCGGGACATCGGCCGCGGGCAGCACCTCGGCCTGCGTGAACGGCGTGTTGACGACGTTGATCGAGTCGCCGCGCTTCTCGTCGAAGCCCATCGCCTCGCGGGCCAGCGCGGTGATCTGCTCGATCTCCTCCTTCCTGAGCGGCTGCGAGATCGTCGCCGCGGCAGCGTTCGCGGCTTCGGCCTTCGCGTCCTTCTTCGCGTCGGCCTTGCCATCAGCGGGCTTCGGCGCGGCCACGGTGCGGTGGTTGACGACGATCGCCGCGGACAGCCGCTTGACGGTGCCGGTGGGCAGGCGCCGCGTCTCGACCGTGCGGTCGAGCTCGTAGTTGGTGGTGTTGTCCTTTTTCGACGCGTTGCTGGTGGTGCCGTTGCCGGCGCCCGCCCCCGGCGTGGCCGCGCTGCCCGCGTTGGTCGGCGTGTTGGCCTGCGCACCCGGCACGCCGCCGGGCGCGGCCGTGCCGTTGACGTTGCTGGACTCGGTGGTCTGCTGGCTGCGCATCGCGGCCTTCTCCGCGCCGCCGTTCGGCGCGAAGGTCTCGGCCGTGCGCTCGGTCTGGCTGAAGTCGACGTCGGCCGTGATCTCGACCCGCGCGTTGCCGGGGCCCACGATCGGCTCGAGGATCGCCGCGACGCGGCGCTGCGCGTTCTGCTCGAGCTCGTGGACGTAGGCGAGCTTGCCCGGGTCGAGGCCGTTGACCTCGGCGCTGCGGCTGAGCAGGTTGCCCGATCCGTCGACGATGCTGACGCTCTGGTCCGCGAGCTCGGGCACGCTCGACGAGACGAGATGGACGATGCCCTGCACCTGCGACGCGTCGAGCGTCTTGCCGGGGAACAGCGTGACCAGCACCGACGCGGTGGGCTTTTGGTGCTCGCGCAGGAAGATGGTGGGCTTGGGGATCGCCAGGTGCACGCGCGCGCTCTGCACCGCGGAGACCGACTGGATCGACTTGGCGAGCTCCCCTTCGAGCCCGCGCTGGAAGTTGACCTGCTCCTGCAGCTGCGTGGTGCCGAATTTCTGCTGGTCGAGCAGCTCGAAACCCGTGGTGCCGCCCTTCGGCAGGCCCTGCGACGCGAGCTTGAGCCGCGTGTCGTAGATCAGGTTCGACGGCACCAGGATCGCGGAGCCGCCGTCGTTGTACTTGTACGGCACGTTCATCTGCGCCAGCGCGGCGACCACGGCGCCGCCGTCGCGGTCGCCGAGGCTCGCGAACAGCACGCGGTAGTCGGGCGCCTGCAGCCAGGTCCACGCGCCGATCAGGAAGCCCGCCACCGCGACGATCGCGATCACGATGCTGGCCAGTTGCGAAGCGGGGAGGGACGCGAGGCGTTTGAGCGCGTTCATGCGATGGGTTCGGGCGGGCCGGTGCGGTGGACGAGACGGATTATCGAAACAGGGGCTGCGCTGCCATCGGGGGAACAGCCGTTCTTTTCGGCGGCAATTCGGCAGGGTCGGGCGACCCGCCGCGGCACCGCCGCGGCACCCGCCGCCTCGCACGGTGTACCGCCCGCCGATGATGGACGGCGCGTGGCGTCGCCAGCGCTCGAAGTGACGCGGGAAGGGGATGCTGTTCGTCGCTTCGCGCGGGCGGCGCATCCGTATGCTGCGGACCTGTTACGGATGCGTTCGAACGGTGCGATCGGGCGCGGGGTCGATGCGAAGGAGGTCGTGATGGAGATCGGACGAGTCGCAATGCCGGGCGCCAACCTGCTCGACCAGGTCGCCGGCGCGGCCTTCGGGTCCGCGGCGAGGAAGACGTCCGCCGGCACGCCGGCAGGCGGCGACTTCGCCAGCCTGATCCAGCAGTCGCTCGCGCAGGTCGACGGCGCGCAGGGCCGGGCCGAGAGCCTCGGCCATCAGTACCAGCTCGGCCAGAACGACGTGACGGTCGAGGACGCGACGATCGCGATGACGAAGGCGAACATCTCGTTCCAGATGACGCTGCAGGTGCGCAACAAGCTGGTCGCGGCCTACAACGACATCATGAACATGCAGCTGTAACGCCGACGAACATCGCAAAAAGTCGCTTGACGCCTACGAGACTACGAAGCTAGTATCGTAGTCATGCAGAAACAGTTCGCCCGACGATTGCCCGCCGACTGGAAGCGTTATGCGGCGGTCTTCTCGGCGCTGGGCGACTCGTATCGCCAGCGCATCCTGTTGTTCTTCGACACGGGTGAGCGGCTGACGCAAAAGCAGATCGCCGACGTGCTGCCGCTCAGCCGCACCGCCGTGCTGCATCACGTCCGCGTGCTGCGGAAGGCGGGCCTGCTGCGCGGCTCGAAGGAAGGCCGCGAGGTGTTCCTCACCGTCGACAAGGCGCTGCTCGTCGAGGCGCTGGCGGCCACGCTCGACTACGTGGAGGGCTCGCTGTGACGATCGGGCGGCGCGCCGTCCGCATCGTCGGTACCGGCATGGCGCTGCCGTCCGCCGTCGTCGACAGCGAAGCGATCGACCGTCGGCTCGGACTGGAGCCGGGCGCGACGTTCGCCGCGTGCGGGGTGCGGCGCCGCCACGCGAGCGTCGACGAGACCGCGGCC
>CAHJXF010000333.1 GCA_903644065.1 Betaproteobacteria bacterium | reverse complement strand
GCTGGCCGCCGGCGGGCTCGCGGCCGCGCTGCTCCCGGGACCCGCGCTGCTGCCGCACGCCGAGGCTTGACTCTTCCGCGGCGACGAACGCGCCGATCCTCTGTTCCCGACGCGACGCCGCGCGATCGGGCCGAGGCCCTCGGGCACAATGACGGGCTGTTCCCGCCGATGAATCGATGAACGATCTCCGCCCGCCGCCGAGCACCGACATTCGCACGACCGAGACGGCCGAAACGGCCGAAACGGCCGAAACGGCCGACCCGATCGACCCGATCGACCCGATCGACCCGATCGACCGGACGAGCCTCGCATCATCCGTCGCGCGGCCCGGCGAACGGCCGGGTGCGCCGGTGGCCTTCGCGTCGTCCCGGCCGCTCGCCGAACGCCAGGCGATCGCGTTGCCGCCGCATCGCCTGTCGATCATCGTGCCGATGTACAACGAGGCCGACAACGTCGCGCCGTTCGTCCAGCGCACCGCGGCAGCCCTCGCCGACTACCCCGCGGCCTGGGAGCTGATCCTGGTCGACGACGGCAGCATCGACGCGACGTTCGCCGAGATGCGCCGGGCGCGGACGCGCTACGGGCCGCACGTGCGCCCGCTCGAGCTGATGCGGAACTTCAAGCAGACGGCCGCGATGCAGGCCGGCGTGGACGCGGCGCGCGGCGACGTCATCGTCACGCTCGACGGCGACCTGCAGAACGACCCGGCCGACATTCCGCGCCTGGTCGGCCGGCTGCTGAACGAGGACCTCGACTGCGTGGCCGGCTGGCGCCAGGACCGGCAGGACCATCTGCTGCGCACCATCCCGTCCAAGATCGCCAACGCGCTGATCGCGCGCGTGGTGGGCGTGCGGCTCAACGACTACGGCTGCAGCCTGAAGGCGTTCCGCGGCGACGTGCTGAAGAGCATCCGGCTGTACGGCGAGATGCATCGCTTCATCCCGGCGTGGCTCGCCACCGTGACCACGCCGCGACGCATCGCCGAGGAGCCGGTCAGCCATCACCCGCGGATGCACGGCGTGTCGAAGTACGGCATCTCGCGCACCTTCCGCGTGGTGCTCGACCTGATCTCGGTGTTCTTCTTCATGCGCTACCGCGCGCGGCCGGGGCACTTCTTCGGCGGCGTCGGCATGGGCCTGGTCGCGCTCGGCGGCGTGGTGCTGGCGTGGCTCGCGTTCGTCAAGTTCGGCCTCGGCGAGTCGATCGGCGGGCGGCCGCTGCTGCTGTTCGGCTTCTTCTGCGTCATCGCGGGCGCCCAGTTCGTGTCGACCGGCGTGCTGGCCGAGACGCTGGCGCGCATCTACTTCGAGTCGGGGGCGGCGGACCTGTACCGGGTGCGGCATCCGGAGAGGATCGGCGATCGGGACGACTGGTGCGAGCCGGACGCGGGTTGAAGGATAGCGAGACCGTGCGAGGCGCTTCCGTGCGCTCCGCCGAGACGTCGACATGACGTCCGAGGCGCGTGTCAGGATGGTCGGGCAACGGCGGGCAACCGACTCGTCCCGCGGGACCCCGACGCGAGCGCCACCCATCCCTGATCGCCTCTGTCGAGATCGCCGACCAGGTCGACGCATGGCGCGCCCTGCCTGCTCGCCGCGACATCCGGCCCTGGCTCGAAGGCGACGATGCAGAGGCGCCGCGTCGAGCGCCCGTCGGCGGCACGCCGGACGCGGTGCCCGATGACCATTCGCCGCGCATGACCAACGTCCACGCCCCCCTCGACCGCCGCACGACGTGGCTCGCCTTTTTGCTGCCGCTCGCGCTGCTGTGCGTGCGGCTCGGCGGCGCCCCGCTGTTCGACGTCGACGAGGGCGCGTTTTCGGAAGCCACGCGCGAGATGTTCGAGCGCCGCGACTTCCTGTCGACCTGGCTCAACGGCGCGCATCGCTTCGACAAGCCGATCCTGATCTACTGGCTGCAGGCCGCGTCGCTGCTGGTGTTCGGCGGACCGACGCACGCGAGCGAGTTCGCCTTCCGCTTGCCGTCGGCGATCGCGGCCGCGCTGTGGTGCCAGGCGGTCGCGGTGTTCGCCGCGCCGCGCATCGGCGTGCGCAACGCGTTGTTCGGCTGCGGCATCGCGGCCACCAGCTTCGGCGTCTTCGTCATCGGTCGCGCGGCCACCGCCGACGCGCTGCTCAACGCGCTGCTCGCGCTCGCTTTGTTCGATGCGTGGCGCGTGATCGAGCACCTGTCGAAGTCGGCGCCCGCTTCTGCTTTTGCTTTCGCGCCCGAGTCTGCGGTCGTGTCCACATCCGTCCCGGCGTCGTCGCGCGCGGCGCTGCAGGCGTCGCTCGCGAAACCCGCGCTCCGTCGCGCTTATCTGTGGATCGCGCTCGGCGTGCTGACCAAGGGTCCGGTCGCGATCCTCGTCCCGGTCGCCACGGTGTTCCTGTACGCGCTGGTCGGGCGCCTGGCGCCGCACGGCTTCACGTTCCGTCACGCGCTCCGGATGTTCTTCGATCCGCTCGGCTGGGTCATCCTGGTCGCGGTCGCGGCGCCGTGGTACGTGGCGGCGCTGGTCATCCACGGCCGCGACTTCGTCGACGGCTTCCTGCTGCGCCACAACGTCGAACGCTTCACCGGCACGTTGCAGAATCATTCGGGCGGTCCGCTCTATTACGTCGCGATGGTGCCGTTGCTGCTGTGGCCGTGGCTCGCGTGGCTGTCGAGCGCGATCGGTTCGCTGGCACGCGACCTGCGCGCGCGGGCGGTCGATCCGCTGAAGGCGTATCTGTGGATCTGGTGCGTCTTCGTCATCGCGTTCTTTTCGTTGTCGGGCACCAAGCTGCCGCACTACGCGCTGTACGGCTGCACGCCGCTGTTCGTGCTGTGCGCGATGGAGCGCGAGCGGGTCAAGCGGCTGTGGCTGGCAGCTGCGCCGGTCCTGTCGCTGCTCGTCTTCGTCGTCGTGCTGCCCGACCTGTTGACGCAGGCCGCGGATGCGGGATGGATCAGGGACGCGTTCTATCGCGCAATGGCGCACCGTGCCGACGTCGCCGCGCCGGGTTTCTATCGACCGGTCGCCTGGTTCGGCCTGGCCGGGGTCGTCGCGGTTCTCGCGTGGCCGCGCAGACGGCGGCAGGCGCGTCCGCTGGTCGACGACGAACGTCGCGCGCGGCGCGTCGCGACGCGCGTCCTCGAGGCGGCCGTCGTCGCCACGCTGTTGCTGTGCGCACTCGGCGCCCCGTTGCTCGGCGAGGTGCTCGAAGGCCCGGTGAAGCGCGCGGCGCTGGTCGCGAAGGGCCTGCCCGAAGCGGCGGTGACCTGGAACTTCCACATGCCGAGCTTCGCGGTCTATCGCGCACGGGTGACGCCGATCGGGACGCCGCGGGCGGGCGAACTGGCCCTCACGCGGGTCGACCGCCTGCCCGCGGGGATACCGGTCGATCGGGTGTTCGAGGAAGGCGGCGTCGTGCTGGTGCGCAGGCGCAGCGACTGAAGAGTCGCCGATGACCGTGGATGCCTGGCGAGCCAGTTGGCGACCTCTAATTCGTCCGGCACGATGATCTCGCGTTGCTCGATCAGGTCGGCGAGCGGCAGGAAGCTGTCCGCGAACACGGGAACCCGCCGACGTCACCGGTCGCAACCAGCGACTCCCTTCCCTGCGTCACCCCGGCGAAGGCCGGGGCCCAAGTCCGTCGCCCGGCGCCGAACAAGCCACTTGGGTCCCGGCCTCCGCCGGGACGACAAAATCGGAGAGGTCGCCTCCTTGGTTCCGTCGGCTCGTTGGCCCGTCGGCCCGTCGGTCCTTTCGTCCCCGTCTTCCCCGTCGTCCCCGTTGTTCCCGTCTTCCTCGTCTTCCTCGTCGTTCCCGCGAACGCGGGAACCCAGCGACGTTACGGTCGCACAACCAGCGACTCTCTTCCCTTCGTCACCCCGGCGAAGGCCG
>CAHJXF010000332.1 GCA_903644065.1 Betaproteobacteria bacterium | reverse complement strand
CGGAGCCCACCAGGCCCGCTCGCCCGAGGCCGAAGCGTTGCGAACCGCCGCCGGCCCCGGCGAACGCCAGGGGACTCGCCATGGCCCGCCGAGGACCGGCCGGCACGTGCGCGCGCAACGCGGCCTTGCGAGCCAGTGCGAGACGCGTCAGCGTGCCCTCGGGCAGACGCTTCGCGGACTCGTCGAGCGCGTCGCAGATGCGCGCGGCGAAACGCGCTTCCGGATCGACGCCGGCTCGCGCGGTGATCGCTCGTTGCTGCCCTTCGACGCGCTTCATAATCTGATCCCCTTCGCCTTCAACGCTTGAGCGAGTGCGTGGGTGGCCCGGGAGCAATGCGTCTTGACGCTTCCTTCCGAGCACCCCATGGCCGCGGCCGTTTCGGCGACGTCCAGCTCCTCCCAGTAACGCAGCACGAAAGCCTCCCGTTGACGCGCGGGCAGCCGCTGGATCTCCTGATCGATGGCGCTCAGCGTCTGGCTGCGCTCGACCTCGTCCGCGGCGCTTTCCGCCTGCCGCGAACCGTCCTTCGCCTCGAGACTCTCGAGGAAATCGAATTCCTCGTTGTCCTTGCCGGTCGACAGGTCCGAGAACAGCGTCGTCCAGGTCGATCGCACCTTCTGGCGGCGGAACCAGTCGTGGATGACGTTCTGCAGGATGCGCTGGAACAGCATCGGCCATTCGGCCGCCGGCTTCTCGCCATAGCTGTCCGCCAGCTTGATCATCGCGTCCTGGACGATGTCGAGGGCCGACGCGTCGTCACGCACGGCGTACGCCGCCTGCTTGTAGGCGCGGCGTTCGACGGACTCCAGGAAGCGGGCTAATTCTGCTGAGCTGGCCATGGGGCGGCGACGTGCGTCGCGTCCGGTCGCATCGAACGGCGAGCGCCGTCGGCGATCTTGATTAGGCGGCAATCGTAACAAAAGCGCCTGCGCGAGGCGTCGACGACCGAACGATGTCGCCGCTTGACCCTCGGCCACGCGCTGCGCTATCGTCCGCGCCTCGTCGCAGGCCCGAAATCGTCTGGGCCGCGAACATTGTTGATTCATGCCGGAACGCGGTCGCGCAAGATGCGCCCGCCGCCCGGCGCGCCGCAGACGGTGCGCTCGGCGCCCGTCCCAGCGTGGTTCGAGCCGGCGCCACAAGCGCTCGGGGAGAACGTCCGATCAATCTCCTGTGGACCTTGAAAGGAAGCACCATGGAAGTCACCGGCGCAGAGATCGTCGTGCGTTGCCTCGCGGAAGAAGGGGTCGAACACGTGTTCGGCTATCCGGGCGGCGCCGTGCTGTACATCTACGACGAAATATTCAAGCAGGACCGTTTCCAGCACATCCTGGTCCGGCACGAGCAGGCGGCCCTGCATGCGGCCGACGCGTATTCGCGTTCGAGCACGAAGACCGGCGTGGCGCTGGTCACCAGCGGGCCCGGCGTCACCAACGCGGTGACCGGCCTGGCCACCGCGTACATGGACTCGATCCCGATGGTGGTCATCTCGGGCCAGGTGCCGAGCCACGCGATCGGGCAGGACGCCTTCCAGGAATGCGACACGGTCGGCATCACGCGGCCGTGCGTCAAGCACAACTTCCTCGTCAAGGACGTCAGGGAACTGGCGTCGACCATCAAGAAGGCGTTCTACATCGCCCGCAGCGGCCGACCCGGCCCCGTGCTGGTCGACATCCCGAAGGACATCACGACGCACAAGACGGACTTCGATTCGTCCGGCTATGCGGCGATGCCGATCGAGATGCGCTCCTATCGGCCGGTCGAGAAGGGTCACCTCGGCCAGATCAAGAAGGCGCTGCAACTGCTGACCGGCGCCGAGCGGCCGATGATCTACGCGGGCGGCGGCGTGATCCTCGCCAACGCGTCGGTCGAGCTCAACCGGCTGGTCGATCGTCTCGGCGCGCCGTGCACCACGACGCTGATGGGCCTCGGCGGCTTCAAGGCCAGCGACCCGAAATATCTCGGCATGCCCGGCATGCACGGCACCTACGAAGCCAACCTGGCGATGCAGCACTGCGACGTGCTGCTCGCGGTCGGCGCGCGTTTCGACGACCGGGTGATCGGCAACCCCGACCACTTCGCGCAGAACGTCCGCAAGATCATCCATATCGACATCGACCCGTCGTCGATCAGCAAGCGCGTCAAGGTCGACGTGCCGATCGTCGGCAACCTGCGCGAGGTGCTGCTCGAACTGATGTCGCAACTCGACGCCGCCCAACTGAAGAATCCGCGCGACGAGAAGGCGGAGAGCAGGCGCCTCGCGCCGTGGTGGTCGCAGGTCAACGAGTGGCGGAAGAAGGAGTGCATGGCCTACGCCGGCTCCGACGAGCTGATCAAGCCGCAGTACGTGATCGAGAAGTTGTGGGACGTGACCAACGGCGACGCCTTCGTCACGTCCGACGTGGGACAGCACCAGATGTGGGCCGCGCAGTACTACCCGTTCAATCAGCCGCGTCGCTGGATCAACTCGGGCGGACTCGGCACGATGGGCTTCGGCCTGCCCGCCGCGATGGGCGTCATCAAGGCCAACCCGGGCGCCGACGTCGCCTGCGTGACCGGCGAGGGCAGCATCCAGATGTGCATCCAGGAGCTGTCGACCTGCAAGCAGTACCACCTGCCGGTCAAGGTGATCAGCCTCAACAACCGCTATCTCGGCATGGTGCGGCAGTGGCAGCAGATCGACTACTCGAGTCGCTACAGCGAGAGCTACATGGACGCGCTGCCCGACTTCGTGGCGCTGGCCGAGGCCTACGGTCACATCGGCATCCGCATCGACCGCCCGGCCGACGTGGAACCGGCGTTGAAGGAGGCCTTCGCGAAGAAGGACCGGCTGGTGTTCCTCGACATCGTCACCGACCAGACCGAGAACGTGTGGCCGATGGTCAAGAGCGGCCGCGGCCTGACCGAGATGCTGCTCGGCTCCGAGGACCTGTGATGGATGGCTCGACACGCGAGCTCGCCCATCGCCACATCATCTCGGTTCTGCTGGAGAACGAGGCGGGCGCGCTGTCGCGCGTCGTGGGGCTGTTCTCGGCGCGCGGCTACAACATCGAGACCCTGACGGTCGCACCCACCGAGGATCCGACGCTGTCGCGCATGACGATCGTCACGGCCGGGTCCGACGACGTGATCGAACAGATCACGAAGCATCTCAACCGCCTGATCGAGGTGGTCAAGGTGGTCGATCTCACCGAGGGTCAGCACATCGAGCGCGAGCTGATGCTGATGAAGGTGCGGGCCGTGGGCAAGGAGCGCGAGGAACTCAAGCGGACGGCCGACATCTTTCGCGGTCGCATCATCGACGTCACCGAGAAGAGCTACACGATCGAGCTGACCGGCGCCGCGACCAAGCTCGATGCGTTCATCGAGTCGATCGATCGGACGGCGATCCTCGAGACCGTGCGCACCGGCGCGAGCGGCATCGGACGCGGCGAACGCATCCTGAAGGTGTAGTGGTCCGCGCCGCCTGCCGGGCGCCAGGTGGTGCGAAGTCGTTGACCCAGTCAACCAAAACAATCAGTCGATCGGTCGAACCAAGGGAAAGCACATGAACGTCTACTACGACAAGGACGCGGATCTCTCGCTCATCCAGGGCCGCAAGGTCGCCATCGTCGGCTACGGCTCGCAGGGCCATGCGCATGCGCAGAACCTGCGCGATTCTGGCGGCGACGTGGTGGTCGGCCTGCGACGCGGCGGGGCGAGCTGGGACAAGGTGGGCAAGGCGGGCCTCACGGTCGCGGACGTCGCGGACGCGGTGCGGGGCGCAGACTTCGTGATGATGCTGTTGCCCGACGAGCACATCGGCCAGGTGTATCGCGACGACGTCGAGCCGCATCTCAAGCAGGGCGCGACGCTGGCCTTCGCGCACGGCTTCAACGTGCACTACGGCCAGGT
>CAHJXF010000331.1 GCA_903644065.1 Betaproteobacteria bacterium | reverse complement strand
GGCACACCAGCGACGCGCCGTCGAGACCGCCGACGCGACGCAGCGTCGTCCAGGCGTCGCGCTCGGCGCGATCGATCGGCAGCTCCAGCGTGGCGTCGGCCGACGCATCGGCCACGCCGCCCAGGTCGCGCACCAGGGCGAGATAGCGCCTGACCTCGTTCGGCTCGGCGTCCCAATCGACGAACGCGCCCCAGGCGCCGTCGTCGCGTTCGGCGGGACGGTGGAATCCGGCCGTGACGGCGGCGCCGAACCCGCGCACCAGGACGTTCGCGGGACCGCCGCTGCCGTGCATCTGGATCGCGAGATCGAAGCGCCGCGAGCGCAGGCGCTCGAGGAACGCCGGCAAGCCCCCGCCGTCTTCCGACTGCTCGGGAAAGCCGGGCGCGCCGGGGAAGTCGATGTATTCGTCGATATACGACGGATAGCGCGCCGCGAAGCTTCGCATCGTCGGCAGCCCGACCAGCGCGATGTGCGCGTCCGGCAGCGTCGAACGCAGCGCCCGCAGCGCCGGGACGGAGCACAGCAGGTCGCCGAGCTGCAGGGCGCGGAACACCAGCACGCTCCGCGGCGGCGAGTCGGCGAGCGGACGGTTCATGGCGCGCGTCGCCTCACAGGTAGGCGACGCGATAGCGGAACGCGCCGACGGCGCGCCACCACAGCGCCAGCGGCGGGATCGCGATCGAGGTCCACAGCATCTCGACGACGTGCATCGGCCGCCGCGACGTGCCGCGCAGCCGCGCGACGGCGAAGTGCAACGCGGTGGCCAGCCAGACGATCGTCGCCACCGCGACGAGGCCGCGCTGGCCGGCGAGCGCCGCCACCGGCATGACGGCCAGCGCGACGACGTTGACGTAGTAGTTCCACGGCGGCCGCGGCTGAATGCGGCTGCGATACAGCGCTCGATGCTTCTTGAACAGCAACGCGTCGAAGACCACCTTGCGCTGCTGCGACAGGCTGACGCCGAACGGCGCGGGACGGACCGGATGCAGGACGACGGCCGAGGCCGCAAAGCCGACGGAGAACCCGGCTTTCATCAGCGCGAAGTGCAGGTCGGAATCCTCGCGCCAGGCCGACGTGAAGCGTTCGTCGAAGCCGCCGACGGACTCGAGCGCATGGCGGGCGACGAAGCAGTTGGCCGTCGCGAACTCCGCGCGGGTCAGTCCCGCGGCATCCCGCTCGTAGTCGGTCGGACGCTGCGGCAACGGCATGCGGATCGTGCCGCCCACCGCGTCGTGGTCCGAAGCCAGGCAAGCGAGACCGGCCGACAGCCAGTCGACATCGGGAATGGTGTCGTCGTCGGTGAAGGCGATGGTGGGCGCGTCGCTCGCCCGCCATCCCGCGTTGCGCGCGCCGGCTGGTCCCTGCGTCGCGGTCACCGGCACGTAGCGCAGGCGCGGGGTCCCGCCGGTCGCCACGCGGTGCTGTTCGACGATCTCGCGGGTCTCGGACGAGCCGTCGCGGTTCGCGTCGTCGTCCGCGATGACGATCTCGTAGCGACCGGCGTCGAGGGACTGGATGCACAGGGCGGCCAGGCAGCGACGCAACAGGGCCGCCCGCCGGTACGTGGCGACGACCACGGCGACCTCGACACGGGCCGGCATCGACCGAGGCGTCACGAGGCGCCCTTCTCGACGATGAACGACCCGATCACCAGCGCGTCCAGCGGCGATGTCCAGAAGCTCTCGATCGCATCGCGCGGCGTGCAGACGATCGGTTCGCCGCGCGTGTTGAACGACGTGTTGACCAGCACCGGCACGCCGGTGCGTTCCTCGAACGCCGTCAGCAACGCATGGACCAGTGCGTTCTGGTGGGCCGCGACGGTCTGCACGCGCGCCGTCCCGTCGACGTGCCGCACCGCCGGGATGCGATCCGCCTTGTCCGCGATGACGTCGTACACGAACAGCATGTACGGCGCGTATAGCGCGTCACCGGCCGCGCCGGGTCGGCGCGACACGAACCACTCGTGCGCCTTTTCTTCGAGCACCATCGGCGCGACCGGCCGGAAGTCCTCGCGGTCCTTGATCTCGTTGAGCCGGGCCTGCATCGACGCGCTGACGGGCGACGCGAGGATCGAGCGCGCGCCGAGCGCCCGGGGACCGAACTCCATGCGGCCCTGGAACCAGCCGATCACGCGGTCGTCGGCGAGCAGGTCCGCGGTGTCGGACGCCACGTCGTCGCTGCGTCGGTAGCGCACGCCGGTCCAGGCCAGGAAGCGTTCGATCTCCGCGTCCTCGTAGGCCGGACCGAGATACGCATGCTGCATCGACCAGCGCTCGACGGGCCGCCCCCGCGCCTCGCGATCGACCCACAGCGCGGCGCCGAGCGACGTGCCGGCGTCGCCCGCGGCGGGCTGCACCCAGATGTCCTTGAAGCGTCCCTGGTCGCGCAGGCAGGCGTTCATCACGCAGTTGAGCGCGACGCCGCCCGCCATCACGAGGCGGTCCGCGCCGGTCGCGCGCTGCAGCCAGTCGGCGAGGCGGACCACCGCGCGCTCGAGCGCCAGCTGGAGCGACCGCGCGATGTCGTAGTGCCGCTGCTCGATCGGGCCGCCGCGCGTTCGCGCCGGCCCGAACAGGGTGTCGAGCGGCAACGCTTCGACGCGATAGGTTCCGTCGTCGCCGACCGTCAGGATGCGATCGAACTCGGCCAGGTAGGACGGCGATCCGTACGACGCCAGCGCCATCACCTTGTACTCGTCCGACGAATGCAGGAAGCCGAGATAGCGCGTCACGTCCTCGTACAGCAGGCCGAGGGAGTGCGGCAGGTCGACCTGCGACAACCGTCGATAGGCGTGACCGTCGAAGTGACCGAAGCTCGTCGTCGCGCGTTCACCCCGACCGTCGATCGTCAGCACGGCCGCCGATGCGAAGGGCGACGCGAGGAATGCGCTCGCCTCGTGGGCGAGATGGTGCTCGACGTACTGCCAGCGCTCGATCACCCGCTCGATCGACGCGCCGGAAAAACGCGCGGCGAGGTGATGCGGAGCGCCGTCGACCAGCTGGCGCGGCGCATTGACGATGTAGGTCAGGAACAGCGGGTCCCAGGGCGAGCCGGTCGCGCGCACGGACGGCCGCAGCGGCAACAGGATGTCGTCCTCGTCGTCGACGCCCGGATCGAGAATGCGCGGATCGTACGAGTAGGCGAAATGGTCCACGTCGGAGAGCGTCGCCCCGACCGTCGACAGGCAGTAGTCGATGGCATGGAAGGGCAGCTGCCAGGTCGTGAACGGCACGGGTCGCTTGCCATGCTTGACGTGCGTGAAACGCTCGTCCTCGGCGGCGGCCACCACCTGCCCGTCCTGCACCAGCGTGGCCGCGCAGTCGTGGTAGACCGAATTGATGCCGAGCGTCAGCACGACAGCGCCGATCGCGTCGCATGGGCCCGTGCTTCGAGGGCGGCCAGCTCGATCGGCTGCCACGCGGCGACGTCCGGCGTCGGCGTTCGCGACGATTCGAGCAGCGCGGATGCGGCTGCGACGACCTCCTCCACCGACACGCCGAGCAGACAGGCATGGTGCAGTTCGGGGCAGACGCTGCGCTGGCAGTTGGCGCACGGCACGGCCTTCGACAGGACGCGGTGGGCCACGCGCCACGGTGTGTGCTGGGGGTTGGTCAACGCGTAGAGGTCCACGATCGGCGTGTCGCGAGCGGCTGCGATGTGCACCGGCCCACTGTTGTTCGAGATCAGCAGCACGGCATCGTCGATCGCCGCGACCAGCTCCTCGAGCGACAGCGAGCCGGCCAGGTCGTGCACCCGGCACGACGGCCCGGCCACCGTGCGGGCCACGGCGACCACCTCGGCCGCCCGGTCCGCTTCGGCGATCGACCCGGTCACCAGCACGTCGAGGTCGAAGCGTTGCGACACCGCGGCGGCCACGCGCCCGAAGCGCTCCGCCGGCCAGCGTCGCGAAG
>CAHJXF010000330.1 GCA_903644065.1 Betaproteobacteria bacterium | reverse complement strand
GACGGTGCCGGGCCGGCGTCGCGGTCGGCTGCCGCGGCCGGCGGGCGCTGAGGCGGACGTCATGGGACGCTCGTCCGCCGCCCTCGGTCACCTGCTGTCGCAGCACCGGCTCGGTCTCGTGCTGTCGCTGATCGCGACGTTCGTGCCGCCGTGCAGTTACGCGTGGTTGCTTCATGCGCGGTTCGCGAGCGGCGGCGCAGCGGCCGTCACGTCGTGGCTGGTGCTCGCGCCGCTGGTCGGCATCGTCACCGCGGTCGGCGTCATCAACCTCGTCGCGGGCTATGTCGCGTGGGTCCACGAGCGCATCTGGGCGCCCTGGCAGGGCCGCTACCACGCGTTCGACGACCACCGATCCGCGTCGTCGACGGCGACGGGCGACCGGGCTTCGCGGTGCGCGACGTGCATGCGATGTTGCGCATCCCGATCCGTGCCAACATCCTGGCGACCTTCGCGGCCAGCGAGCGCTGGCACGACGACGTCGTCGGCGACGTGCTGTCGACGGCCGGGCTGCAGCGCCTGCTGGGCAAGAGCACCGATGCCCGCACGCGTCGTTTCCTGGCGTGGGCCGAGCGCGACGTGGCGAAGTCGTGGGCGAAGCGACGTGCGCCGGACGAGACGGTGCGCGCGGTCGAGACCGGACGACGCGTCGCACGACATTGATCGACGTCCGGGTCGGCATCCCGGCATCCCGGCATCCCGGCATCCCGGCATCCCGGCGTCCCGGCGCGTCACGCGCCATCATCATCGAGGAGACAGCATGCTCAATCACGTCATGGTCGGATCGAACGACATCGAACGCTCGAAGCGCTTCTACGACGCCGTCCTCGGCACGCTCGGCGCCGGCGAGCCGTTCCGCAACGAGGCGAAGTCCGGCCACGTGCGGCTGTTCTACCGCCACGAGGGCAGCACGTTCTGCATCACGCAGCCGATCGACGGAGAACCGGCGTCCGGCGGCAACGGCAGCACGATCGCGTTCAAGTGCCACTCGCCGGAGCAGGTTCGCTTCTTCCACGACACGGCGATCGCGCACGGCGGCGAGTCGATCGAGGAGCCGCCGGGTCCGCGCGAAAGCAGCCTGGGCACGATGCACCTCGCCTACGTGCGCGATCCGGACGGCAACAAGCTCTGCGCGATCCATCGCGCCAAGTGATCACCGTCTCGCTTGACGACGAATCGCGTTCCTGGGGCGTGCTCCTGGTCGGTCGTCCCGCGCTCACGTCCTGATCGCGTCTCTCGATCGGCATGACCCGATCGCGATACGTGCTCGCGCCCCTCGCCGCCCCCGCCGACCGCCTCGGTCGACCGCCTCCGCCGACGGCACCGATCGACCAAGCCTCTCCATCGCCCCGGTCGATCGGGCTTCGCCGCGAACGCCGGTCAGCGCCGATCCACGACGCGCGGCGTGCGTCGGCGGCGAACGCTCCGGCGGCGGCGTCGGTCACAATGCCGCCTCGCCGATCCGCTCGGCTCCCATTGCCGTCACCCACGAGCCGCCATGCCGCGCCTGTCCGCCTCTCTCGCCCTCGCCGTCCATGCCTTCATCGCTCCGCTCACCGTCCTCGCCATGACCGCTGCCGCCACCTCCCTCCCGATCGCCACCCAGGCCGCCGAAGCGCCGCGGGCCGCGAAGCACCCGCATGTCGTGACGTCGCCGAACGGCGACCGCAACGACGATTACTACTGGTTGCGCGACGACACGCGGAAGGACCCGGAGATGCTCGCGCACCTGCAGGCCGAGAACGCGTGGTTCGCGCAGTACGCGGCGCGTTACAAGGGTCTCGAGGACAAGCTGTTCGACGAGGTCAAGGGGCGCATCAAGCAGGACGACTCGACAGTGCCGGCCAAGAAGGGCGCGTGGTGGTACTACACGCGCTTCGTCGAAGGAAAGGAGTACCCGGTCGTGGCCCGCCGCCATGGCGCGGGACCCGGCCAGCCGTACGACGCGGCGGCGCCCGAGGTCGTGCTGCTCGACGAGAACGCGCTTGCGACCGGCCACGACTTCTATCAGGTCGGCGGCACCGACGTCAGCCCGAGCCAGAAGATGCTGGCCTACGCCGAGGACACCGTCGGCCGGCGCCAGTACACGATCCGCTTCAAGAATCTCGAGACCGGCGAGCTGTACGCGGACACGGTGCCGAACGTCAGCGGCGACATGGCCTGGGCCGCCGACGATCGCACGCTGTTCTATGTCGAGAACGACGCGACGACGCTGCGCAGCTACCGCGTCCGCAAGCACGTGCTCGGCACCGACGCGAAGGACGACGCGTTGATGTACGAGGAGAAGGACGAGGCCTACTACACCGGCGTTCACCGCACGTCGTCCGAGCAGTACGTCGTCATCAGTCTCGGCTCCACCGAGTCCGACGAGCAGCGCGTCCTGCGCGCCGATACGCCGGACGGGACGTTCAAGGTCTTCGCGCCGCGTCGGGCGAAGTTCCACTACCACGCCGAGCACATCGCGACCGGCGCCGAAGGCGCGCGCTGGATCGTCCGCACCGACTGGCAAGCGCCCAACTACAAGCTGATGCAGGTGGCGGAGAACGCAGTCGGCGATCGCACGTCGTGGAAGCCGCTGGTCGCGCACGACGACCGCGTGTTCGTCAACGATTTCGAGCTGTTCGCCAACTACTACGTGATCGACGAGCGAAGCGGCGGGTTGCGGAAGCTGCGCGTGGTGCCGTGGTCGGGCGACAAGCCGTTCTTCATCGACTCGACCGAGCCGGCCTACACGACGACGCTGGGCGCGAACGCCGAGCAGGACACCGACACGCTGCGCTACAACTACACGTCGCTGACGACGCCGGCCTCGGTCTTCGAGATCGACATGAAGACCGGCGCGAAGAAACTGCTGAAGCAGACGCCGGTGCTGGGCGGCTTCGACGCGAACGACTACGCGACCGAGCGCGTGTGGGTGACGGCCAAGGACGGCGTCCGCGTGCCGGTGTCGCTGGTCTATCGCAAGGGCTTCCGGAAGAACGGCAGCGCGCCGATGCTGCAGTACGGCTACGGCTCGTACGGCGCGTCGATGGACCCGGCTTTTCGCTCCAGCATCGTGTCGCTGCTCGACCGCGGTTTCGTCTATTCGATCGCGCACATCCGCGGCGGCGAGGAGATGGGGCGGTCCTGGTACGAGAACGGCAAGAAGCTCAACAAGCGCAACACGTTCACCGACTTCATCGCGGTCACCGAGCAGCTGGTCGCAGAAGGCTACGCCGCGAAGGACAAGGTCTTCATGGAAGGCGGCAGCGCCGGCGGCCTGCTGATGGGCGCGGTGGCGAACATGCGCCCGGATCTCTATCGCGGCGTGGTGGCGCAGGTGCCGTTCGTCGACGTCGTCACGACGATGCTCGACGAGAGCATCCCGCTGACCACCAACGAGTTCGACGAGTGGGGCAATCCGAAGCAGAAGACCTACTACAAGTACATGCTGTCGTACTCGCCGTACGACAACGTGAAGGCGCAGGCCTATCCGGCGATGTTCGTCTCGACCGGCCTGTTCGATTCGCAGGTGCAGTACTACGAGCCGGCCAAGTGGGTCGCCAAGCTGCGCGACCTGAAGACCGACGACCGACCGTTGATCTTCAAGATCAACATGGAAGCCGGCCACGGCGGCAAGTCGGGGCGCTTCCAGCGGTTGCACGAAGTGGCCGAGGAGTACGCGTTCATGCTGGATCTCGTGGGGATCAACGAATAGGCAGCCCGCCGGCTTGCAGAACGACCGGCCCGGTTCGGCCGGGCGCACGTCGTGGCGTCGTGCGGACAGCGACCGGCGAGGACGGGTCGCGTCGATCGCGTCGATTTCGCGCCCGCGAGGGCCGACCGTCCTGCCGGGCGCGCCGCCGCGTCGTCCACCAGCCCGTCCAGAGTCCGCCCAGCAGCAGCAGCCAGGTCTGCGGTTCCGGCACCGCGCC
>CAHJXF010000329.1 GCA_903644065.1 Betaproteobacteria bacterium | reverse complement strand
TGCGGCCGGGCTTCCTGCTGCCCCCGCTGATGTTCCGCGACGAGGAGCTCGAAGCCCTGGCCCTCGGGCTGCGCTGGGTGGCGGACCTCGGGGAACACGGGCTGTCGGAGGGCGCCCGCAATGCGCTCGCCAAGGTCGCCGCCGTCCTGCCGCCGGCGCTGCGCCACGAACTCGAGGCGTCGGCACTCCTCGTCGGCAGGGCCGTACGCAGGGTGGCCGCGAGCGAGGACGATCCCTATCGCGCAGCGATCCGCGGTGGGCAGAAGCTGCGGCTGACCTATCGGGACTCCGCCGGCACGACATCGCAGCGTGTCGTGTGGCCGTTCGCGCTCGTCTATTTCGAGCAATCGCGCGTGCTGTCCGCCTGGTGCGAACTGCGCGACGACTTTCGCAACTTCCGTTCCGACCGCATCGTCGAGGTCGAGCCGCTCGGTGTTCCCTATCCCCGGTCGCGCCGTGCGCTCCTCGCCGAATGGCAGCGACTCGTCCGCGCGACGAATCGCAACATCCTGCCAGAATCTGACATCATGCCGACGTAGGCTTTGCTCCTTTTGACCTACCCAGGAGCACCCATGCGTTTCGCTTCCGTGCGTCTCGTCACCGACGAGTTCGAGTCCCTTCTGTCGTTCTATGCCCTGCTTTCGGGAACCGAGGCCATCCGACTGGCCGATGGATTCGCCGAGCTGCGCCTCGATGGCGCCACGCTGGCGATCACTGTCGAACGCAACGTCCGGCTGTTCAACGAGGGGGCCGCGACGGCAGCGGCGAACCGCTCGGCGATCCTCGAGTTCCAGGTCGCCGATGTCGACGTCGTGTTCGAACGCATGACCGACACGTCCGAGATCGTGATGGCGCCCAGCGTCATGCCGTGGGGCAATCGGTCGTTGCTGCTCCGTGATCCCGACGGCAATCTCGTCAACGTCTTCTCGACGCCCGTCGGAGAGCCTGCCTGACAGGTCGAGGCATCGACGATGCGCGATGACCGGGGAGCGGGTCGTCATCGCGGCGGGGCCCTGCCGCGACCCTGCGCTTCGTCATCGCAGCGAGTGACTTCCGGTCGGCTCGTCGCCGACGCCTCCGACGCCTCCGACGGGTCGGAAGCGTCGGCGATCGGCGGCTCCGCGTCTCACATCTCGACCCGCGTCCCGAGCTCGACCACCTGCGCGGGCGGGATCCGGTAGTAGTCCGGCGCCCGCGCGGCGTTGTGCGCGAGGAAGGCGTAGATGCGCTCCTGCCAGCGCGGCAGGTCGGGATGCAGCGCCGGCACCGGCGTCTCGCGCCCGAGGAAGAACGAGGCCTCGCCCGGATCGAAGTCGAGACGGTCGCGATGGGCCGCGAGCGCCGCCGGCAGATCGGGCTTCTCAGCGAAGCCGAAGGTCAGCGCCAGTCGCGTGAAGCCGTGGTCGAGCGGCGTGCTCGTCAGGCGCTGGTCGTCCGCCACCCGCGGCACGCGCTCGGTCGAGACGATCATCAGGACGACCCGCTCGTGCACCACGCCGTTGTGCCGCAGGTTGAGCGACAGCGCCTCGGGGATCAGGTCCTGCGACTGCGTCAGGTAGACGGCGGTGCCGGCGGTGCGCTGCGGCTCGTCCGGGCGTCCGAGCCGGCCGAGGAACTCGTCGATCTTCACCGCCCGCTCGTAGCGCTTCGAGAACGCCATCGTGCGGCCGCGCCGCCAGCACAGCATCATCGTCAGGAGCGTCGCGCCCATGACCAGCGGGAACCAGCCGCCGTCGGGAATCTTGTGGAAGTTCGCCGACACGAACGTGACGTCGAGCGCGAGGAAGGCGACCAGCGGCGGCACGATGAGCGGCCACGACCAGCGCCAGACACCGCGCGCGACCGGCACGATCAGCAGCGTCGTGACCAGCATGTTGCCGGCCACCGCGATGCCGTACGCGGCCGCCAGCCGGTCCGAGCTGCCGAAGCCGACGACCAGTCCGATCACGACGACCCCGAGCAGCCAGTTGACCTGCGGCACGTACACCTGGCCGGCCGACTCGTCGGACGTCTGGTGCACGTGCAGGCGCGGCAGCGCGCCGAGCTGGATGGCCTGCTGCACCAGCGTGAACGCGCCCGAGATCACCGCCTGGCTGGCGATCACGGTAGCGGCCGTGGTCAGCAGCACCACCGGCCACAACAGGCGTTCGCCGAACATCCTGAAGAACGGGTTCGACGCGGTGTCCGGCGCGTCGAGCACCAGGGCGCCCTGCCCGAGATAGTTGAGCACCAACGCCGGCATGACGACGACGAACCAGTCGATGCGGATCGCCCGTCGACCGAAGTGGCCCATGTCGGCGTACAGCGCCTCGCCGCCGGTCAGCGCGAGGAACACCGAGCCCAGCACGATGAAGGGCGTCCAGCCGTCCGCCTGCGCCAGGTAGGCGAGCGCGTGGCGCGGATCGAGGGCGGCCAGCACTTCGGGTCGCGCGACGATGCGGGCGATTCCGGCGCCGGCCAGCAGCACGAACCACGCGAGCATGATCGGCCCGAACAGCTTGCCGACGCGCCCGCTGCCGCGGCTCTGGAGCAGGAACAGCGCGACCAGGATGACGGTCGCGATCGGCACCACCCACTTCTGGACGTCGGGGATCACGAGCTTCAGGCCTTCCACGGCGCTCAGCACCGAGATGGCCGGCGTGATCATCGCGTCGCCGAAGAACAGCGACGTCCCCACCAGTCCCGCCACCAGCAGCGGCGTGCGCCAGCGGCCCGCGACCGGCAACGCCAGCGACAGCAGCGCCATGGTGCCGCCCTCGCCCTGGTTGTCGGCGCGCATCACGATCACCACGTACTTGATGGCGACGATCAGCACGACGGCCCAGAACACCAGCGACAGCACGCCGAGGATGGTGGACTCGACCGCCTCGGGGCCGGCCGCGTGCAACGCTTCGCGAAAAGCGTAGATCGGGCTGGTGCCGATGTCGCCGAAGACCACGCCGAGCGCGCCGACGGCGATCGCGGCGCGAAACGGATGCTCGGTCCCGCCCGGGGCGGCCGGGGCCGGCGGGTCCGCCGGGATGTCGTTCGAGATCGATTCGTCGGTCATGGTCCGAACCATAGCAACGACGCCACGGGGCGGATGCGGCGATCGACTGAAAGCGGCGGACCGGTGTGCCGATCGTTCGACCGCTCAAGGAAGCGTCGCGCGCGGGCCGTCGTCGCTTCCCCCATCCGTGCAGGGCGCGGGGAACGCGGCCGCTCGGCACGGGCGGTCCTGCAGCGCGACGATCGTGGCAGCGGCGACGACGCCGCGGCGTTGCAGGAAGCCCACGACCGACTCGACCGAGACCGCATCGATATGCCCGGCCATGCGGCGCTCGAACGGATGGTCGTCGAACGCGACGTTGGCGCGGAACAGGCGGGCGCCGAGCCGTGTGGCCGCCGGGATCTCCAGCGTCGACGGCCGGTAACCGGCGCCCTTCAACCAGGCCTGCGCATCCGTGCGGTCCGCGATGACGTCGCGCGACAGCGTGCTGGCCAGCACCTCCAGCAGCCACTGGTTCGAGTTCTGGTATTCGGTCGAGAACGGGAACGCGACGACGTTGTAGCGTGGTTCGTGCAGCGTGGCCGGCTGGTCGCTCGCGAGCATCGCGACCAGCCGGCGCTGCGTGTCGGCATCGGGGATGACGACCAGGGCCTCGTAGCGGAACGGGTCGTCGAGGAAGAACTTGCCGAGCCCTTCGGCATACAGCGACGACGTGCCGCTGCCGCAGCCGTTGAGTTCGTGCACGACGGTCCAGCGGCCGTCCGGATGGTCGCGCCACGAGAAGGCCATGTGCGACCAGCGCAGCCGGTACTCGGTCAGGTCCTGGCCGGCCCGGGCGATCAGCGCGACCGCCGCGCCGCTCGCTTCGAGCGCATCGAGGCTGCGCTTGCCGAGTTCGAGGCCGCGCGAGACCGAAGCGGGCGATGGCACCCACGGCTCGCAGGTCCGGCCGGCCCGCGCCGGCGCG
>CAHJXF010000328.1 GCA_903644065.1 Betaproteobacteria bacterium | reverse complement strand
ATCTCGAGTCCGTGCGGCAGCGACGGCAGCACCGCGTCGAAGGCACTGGCGCGCAGCGCGGCGGCGAGCGCGTCGCGGTCCGGCGCGCTACCCATCGCGATGTTCTCGGCGACCGTCGCCTCGAAGGCGTCGGCGTCCTGCGGGATGAAGGTCGAGATCGACGCCAGCGGTCGCACGCCGAGGTGGGTCATGCCGTCGACCGAGAGGTGCCCGTGGTCGGCGTCGTAGAGCCCCGCCATGACGCGCATCAGCGTGCTCTTGCCGGCCCCGCTCGGGCCGACCAGCGCGATGCGTTCGCCGCGCTTCAAAGTCAGCGACAGCGGACCGATGCCGTTGGCGCGGGACGAGCCGTTCGAGCCGCTGCCGGTCGCCGACGGGGCGTGCGAGTCGTGCGAGTCGTGGCGATAGGCCACGCCGCGCAGCTCGACCGTGGCCCACTCGGCGTCGAGCGAACCGACGGCATCGCTGCGGACCGGTGCGTTCCAGATCGCATCGGCGCTGGCGACGTTGACGCGAAAGCGCGCGAAGTTCTGCAGGTGCCCGGCGGCCGAGCCCACCACGGTGCCGGCCTGCTCCGCGTACTGGTAGACCATGAAGACGGCGCCGATCATCACGCCCGCGCCCGAGCCGTGGGCCTTCCACACGTACAGCGCGACGACGCTCCAGGTCACGGCCGCCGTCATCAGGTCCACCGCGCACCACTTGATCTCGTTCAGGCGGATGCTGCGCTTCAACGGGACGAAGATGTTCTCGAGTCGACCCTGCAGCAGGCGTCGCAGGTTGGGCTGCAGGCGCAGCGCGCTGATCGTGACGATGTTGCCGACGAATTCGAGCACGCCCGACGCGTAGCGGCGCTCGGCGTCGTTCTGCTCGGCCGCGAGCCGCGTCATCGAACGGTCGAAGCGCGTGCCGATTCCGACCAGCAACAGGTGCGCGCCGACCGCGATGAAGCCGATCGACGGCGAGAACAGGACCAGCGCCGACAGCGTGCCGACGAAGGTGACGACGCCCTGCAGGACCACGTACTGGTTCTGCGCGAAGTCGTCGAGCGCGCCGCTCGCCTGCGCCATGCGCTGCTGCACGTCGCTGGCCTGGTGCCGGTCGTGCCAGCGCAGCGGCGCGCGGGCGAGCTTGTCGAACAAGGCCTCCGACACATTGCGGCGCACGCGCACGCCGACCGCCCGCTCGAGCACCCGACCCGGCCCGTGCAGGGCCCATGCGACGCCGACGGTCGCCAGCAGCGCGGCGATCCATTCGCCGGCGCGCACCACGTCGGTCGATCCGCCGAGCTGCAGCACGTCGATGGCGCGACCGGCGAACCACGGCAGCGTGATGCGCAGCAGTTGCGAGCCGATCAGCAGCGCGGCGCCGGACAGCAGCGCCAGGCGCGATCCGGCGGCGAAGCGCCACAGGTTGCGATACAGGCCGGCACCGGCCGGAGAAGCGATGGGAGTCATGGAAGCGATCGAGGAGCGAGGCGCACGGCATCGCGAAGGATTGACGACGCTGCGATAACGCTAGACCGGGCGCCGCGATGACAGGCGTTCGTCAGCAATTGCAACGGTTCCCCGTCGAACGTCGCGAGTCGAACGGTGGGCGACGCGACACCGGCGGTCGCGACGTCGGGCGCAGAGCGTGCTCGCGCAGCCGCCCAGGCGCATCTGACATGGCGGCGGCTGCCGGCACGACAAGTGCTGTCGGGAGGCCAACGTCCCATCGAGCGGAAATTCAACATGCACCATAGAAGGCATCGGACCGAGGGGTCGAACGCGTCGGTCCCCGCCGTGCGCGCTGCCGTCGTCGCGGCGTCGCTGTTCGCGCTCGCCTCCGTGGCGCGAGGCGCGGCGCCGGCGCCTCCGCCGGTCGACAAGGTCGAACCCGACCGCCGCGATTTCACGACCGGGACCGGAATCGTCCCGTCGGGCCGCATCCAGGTCGAAGGGGGCGTCACCGGCGAGCGGGGCGACGCCGAGCGCAGCGTGTCGATCGGCGACATCACGATCCGCGTCCCCTTGAGCGAATCGTTCGAGGTCCATCTCGGCCTGCCGTCGTTCCTCGTCCGCGACGGCGATCGACGCCGTTCCGGCTTCGACGACGCGGCGCTTGAGGCGCGCTATCGATTGCTGCACGGCGACGCGATCGACCTGGGCGTGCAGGTCATGTCGACGCTGCCGACCGGGAACCGGCGCGTCGCCGAACGTCGCCTGCAACCGGGCGCCGTCCTCGCTGCGCGAATGGACCTCGGCGAGTCGCTGGAACTCGTCGTGAACCTCGGCGGGACCCGGGCTTCGGACGACGGTCGACGCTTCACGCAGGGCTTCGTGGCCGGCTCGCTCCGCGCCGCCGTCTCGCCGCGCGTCAGCGCGTTCGCGGAGTCGTACGCGTTCAATCGCGAGGAGGTCGACGGCCCGTCGCACCGTTACGTGGCGACCGGCGCCGTGTTCTTCGTCGATCGCGAGACGGCGCTCGACGCTCGCGTCGGACGCGGCATCCGCAACGGCGACGGAACCGACTGGCTGGTCAGCGTCGGCATCTCGCGACGCTTTTGATGGCATCCTGCGCCGTCCGTCTTCCGGCGTCCGTCCTCCGTCCTCCGTCTTCCGTCCTCCGTCCTCCGTCCTCCGTCCTCCGTCCTCCGTCTTCCGTCTTCCGGCGACCTTTCCGCCCAACGCAATGACCGCTTCGATCGACCCGCTCGCCGGCACCCTGCCCACGCCCGATCGACTGGTCGACGTGGCGCGTCTCGTCACGTCGTACTACGCGGACCGTCCCGATCCGGCCGTGGTCGCGCAGCGCGTGGCGTTCGGCACATCGGGTCATCGCGGGTCGCCGCTCGATCTGGCGTTCAACGAGTGGCACGTGCTGGCGATCACCGAGGCCATCTGCCGCTACCGCGCGCGTCGGGAGATCGACGGTCCGCTGTACCTCGGCATCGACACGCATGCGCTGTCGGAGCCGGCCGCCGTCAGCGCGCTCGAGGTGCTGGCCGGCAACGGCGTCGACGTGATGCTGGCGGCGGGTGACGAGTACACGCCGACGCCCGCCGTCTCGCACGCGATCCTCGCGCACAACCGTGGTCGCACGGGTGGGCTCGCCGACGGCATCCTCGTCACGCCGTCGCACAACCCGCCGCGCGACGGCGGCTTCAAGTACAACCCGCCCAACGGCGGGCCGGCGGACCAGGACGCGACGCGCTGGATCGAGGGCGAAGCCAACCGGCTGATGGAAGGCGGGCTCGACGGCGTCCGGCGGATGTCGCGCCGCCAGGCGGTCGCCGCATCGACCACGCATCGTCACGACTACCTCGGCACCTATGTCGCCGACCTGCAACAGGCGATCGACTTCGATGCGATCCGCGGCGCCGGGTTGAAGCTCGGCGTCGATCCGCTGGGCGGGGCCGGCGTCCACTACTGGCAGGCGATCGCGGAGCGCTACCGCATCGACCTGACCGTGGTCAGCGACGTCGTCGACGCCACCTTCCGCTTCATGACGCTGGACCGCGACGGCAAGATCCGCATGGACCCGTCGTCGCCGTACGCGATGCGGCGGCTGTCGGACCTGAAGGACCGCTTCGACGTCGCGTTCGCCTGCGACACCGACCACGACCGCCACGGCATCGTCGCGCCGAGCGTCGGCCTGATGCCGCCGAACCACTACCTGTCGGTCGCGATCGACTATCTCTTCGCGCACCGGCCGCAGTGGGCCGTCGACGCCGCGGTCGGCAAGACGGTCGTCAGCACCAGCCTGATCGATCGCGTCGCCGCGCGGCTCGGCCGCCGACTGCACGAGGTGCCGGTCGGCTTCAAGTGGTTCGTCGACGGCCTGCACGACGGCTCGCTCGGCTTCGGCGGCGAGGAGAGTGCCGGCGCGGCCTTTTTGCGGCGCGACGGATCGGTGTGGACCACCGACAAGGACGGCATGACGGCGGCGCTGCTGTCGGCCGAGATCACCGCGCGCACGGACCGCGATCCCGGCGAGCTGTACGCCGG
>CAHJXF010000327.1 GCA_903644065.1 Betaproteobacteria bacterium | reverse complement strand
AATCGCGCCGACGCCGCCAGCGAGCGCGCCCAGCGCGGCACCGGCCGCCGCGCCGATCGTCGTCGACAGGGCCAGCACCGCGACCATGATCAGCAGCGACGGCAGGATGCCGGCAAGGATGTCGTGGAGCTCCATCCCGGTCGCGTCGATCAACGCGCGCGCGAGGTAGCGATGGGCGCCGGTGATAGCCTCGTACACCGCCATGACCCGGTGCGGAAAGACGCCGAGGATCGCGTCGTACCAGGCGGCATGGTGGGCCGGCGCGTCGACGTGGGCCTGCCCGTGCGGTACGGTGCTGCCGCACAGGGCGCCCGGCACGCGCGAATTGCCGAAGCCGCAGCCGGCCGCGGGCGCGTTCGGATGCAGGAGCCGCGCCGGATCGTGGCCAGACGCAAGGGAAGGCGGGAGGGAAGCCGAGGTCAACGGTCGGAGGGATCGCGAAGCACATCCGCAGAATGCGATCGAGTCTAGCAGCGGGGTGGACGGCGAGCCACCGCCCCGGACCTGTCGTTGGTCATATGTCGTGCCTGGCGACGCGTCGACTTTACCGTGCGCCTCGAATCCATCGACGATAATCGCCGACTGGTGACTTTCGTCGCTTTACCCCGTCAGGCGTTGCGGCAACAGTGCGTAGACGGCCTCCCGATAAAGTGCTGCATGCCGCCATCGATCGTCCTCTCGTCGCCGCTTCCCCCGACCGACCTCCTGTTCGAGTCGATGACCGCATCGGTCGGGCTGAGCGCGCTGGGCGAGATCCAGCTCGACCTGCTGAGCGAGAAGCCGGACCTCCAGCCGGAGGACCTGCTCGGCAAGCCGGTGACCGTGCAGGTGCAGTTGCGCGACGGCGCCCAGCGCTTCGTCAACGGTTACGTCACGCGCTTCGGCATCGGCGCGCATCGTGGTCGCTACTTCGCGTACCAGGCCACGGTCCACCCGTGGCTGTGGTTCCTGACGCGCACGTCCGACTGCCGCATCTTCCAGGACGAGACGGTTCCCGACATCGTCAAGAAGGTGTTCCAGGACCACGACGTCGCGAGCTTCGACTTCAAGCTGTTTCGCAGTTATCGCAAGTGGGTGTACTGCGTGCAGTACCGCGAGAGCGACTTCAACTTCGTCACGCGCCTTCTCGAGCACGAAGGCATCTACTGGTACTTCGAGCACACCGACGGCCACCACAAGCTGATCCTGGTCGACTCGGCGAGCGCGCACGACGCCGCGCCGTCGTACGAGAGCCTGCCGTACATCGAGGCCGGCGCGACCACCGCGCCCGACACCGAGTGCATCTCCGACTGGACCTTCTCGCGCGAGGTGCGCACCGGCAAGGTCGCGCTGACCAGCTACGACTTCACTCGGCCGTCGACCGACCTGAAGGTCAAGGCCGAGAAGGACCGCGGCGTGCCGCAGTCGACCCACGAGATCTTCGACTTCCAGGGCGACTACGCCCAGTCGGGCGACGGCACGCAGTGGGCCGAGGACCGCATGGACGAGATGCAGACGCCGTTCGAGCTGCTGCGCGCGTCGTCGAACGCGCACGGCATCGAGGTCGGTCGGCTGCTGTCGATGACGCGCCATCCGCGCGCCGACCAGAACGCGACCTACCTGATCACGAGCGCGATGATCCACGCGTCGGTCGACTCGTACGACACGCACGGGGCGCCCGGTGCGTTCCGCTGCGCGTTCGCCGCCATCCCGTCGGCGCAGCAGTACCGCCCGCCGCGCATCACGCCGCGGCCGTTCGTGCAGGGTCCGCAGACGGCGGTCGTGGTCGGCCCGGCCGGCGAGGAGCTGTTCACCGACAAGTACGGTCGCGTGAAGGTGCAGTTCTTCTGGGACCGCAAGGGCCAGAAGAACGAGAAGAGCTCGTGCTGGGTGCGGGTGTCGCATCCGTGGGCCGGCAAGAACTTCGGCATGGTCCACGTGCCGCGCATCGGCCAGGAGGTGGTGATCCATTTCCTCGAAGGCGATCCCGACCAGCCGCTGATCACGGGCCGCGTCTACAACGCCGAGCAGATGCCGCCGTGGGACCTGCCGGCCAACGCGACGCAGTCGGGCATCCTGAGCCGCTCCTCCAAGGGCGGCGCGTACGGCAACGCCAACGCGATCCGCTTCGAGGACAAGATCGGCGCCGAGCAGTTGTGGTTGCACGCCGAGAAGGACCAGCTGAACGAAGTCGAGCACGACGAGGTCAGCACCGTCGGGCACGACCGCACCGAGAAGGTCGGTCACAACGAGACGATCACGATCGGCGCCAATCGAACGATCACCGTCGGCGCCTGCGAGACGGCGGCGGTGGCATTGCAGCGCTCGCACGCGGTGGGGATCAACGAGACGATCGTCATCGGAGCCGCGCAGGAAGTGGCGATCGGTGCGGCGCAGTTGATTACGGTGGGACTGAGCCAGATCACGAAGGTCGGCAAGAGCATCTCGGTCGAAGCGGGCGATGCCATCGAGATCAAGGTCGGCAAGTCCATCATCCGCATGGACAAGGAAGGAAACATCGAGATCATCGGTGCCAAGATCAAGGTCGCCGCATCGGGCCCGACCGTGATCATTGGCAAGGATGTCGATATCAATCCCTGATCCCGGACAGGCCCCGACCGGTTCGGCATGGAATTCATCAATCACACGCCCTTCGATGCGCTCGCCTTCGAAGGCGTCACGCCGGCGCGGAGAAGCTTCCATGTGCTGGTGGCGAAGCAGACGCTGCAGTTCGATGCCGACGGCTACCTGTCGCTCTGCGACGATCAGGCGCCGCTCGCGGTCGTCGATACGTTTCGCGGCGAACCGAACCGGTCCAGCGTGATCGCGGAGAGCGATTTCTGCCACTACAAGCCGAAGTGCGACGTGCTGGTCACAGGCGACGCGTTCGCGCCCCGAGGCGTCCCGGTCGCGAAGTTCCCGATCCGTCTGCGCGTGCAGCGTGCCGTCTGGGCGTCGGACGATACGTCGCACATCTCCGCGGCCGGCGAGGTGCTGATCAACAAGGTCCTGGTCGTCACCGGCCCGCGCGCGTTCCGCAAGGGGCCGGACGGCGAGTGGGCACTGAGTCCGCCGGCACCGATCGACCGGCTTTCGCTCGGCTACGAGTATGCGTTCGGGGGCGAGAACGTCATCGCCGATCCGGAGACCGGCCTTCCGATCTTCCAGGCGTGCGACGAACGCAATCCGATCGGCATCGGCTACGCGCATCCGGATTGGTTGAAGCAGATCGCCCGCGCGGAGATCGCAGCGCCCCAGGTCGAGACGATCAAGGTTCCGCTCGAACGGATGGGTGACGATCAGCAGCCGCTCGGACTCGGGGCAATCGGCAAGGCGTGGGTGCCGCGGCGAACGTTGCTCGGGACGGTCGACGACGCCTTCATCGCCGGCGATGCGCCGCTGCCGCAGGACTTCCAGTCGGCCTACTGGAACGCGGCGCCGGCAGATCAGCAGACGCCGCATTGGGTCGGCGACGAATCCATCACGCTCAACAACCTGGTGCCGGAAGGCGAGGTACGGCTCGCGTTGCCCGGCGACACGATCTACGCGCTGATCTGTCACGAGGACGGCGACATCGCCGCGCCGTCGTTGAAGATCGACACCGTGCTGATCGACACGACGGCGCGCCGGCTGCACCTCACCTGGCGCGGCATCATCGCCAAGGAGGCGGATCGTCCGTTGCGATTGATCGAGTTGCGCTATCGCGATGGCGAGACTGACCGCGCGTTGAAGGCCGGCATCGTCGGCCGTCTCGAGGCGCTCGCCGCGGAAGCGGAAGCCGCCGCCGGGGGACCCGGATCGCCCGGCCTGCTGGAGCCGTTCGGTGCCTAGGCTCGGCATCCGCAAGGACGTGGCGTACAAGGCCGTCGGCACGGCCCCGTCGATCAACAAGACGCCGGTCGGCGGCGCGGTCGTCCCGGTCGCCTATCCGGTCCAGCACGATCTCTCGAACAGCGTCGCGAACGCGGCGACCGTTCGCTTCAACGGCGACCCGGCGCACAAGCTCAACGCCAGTACCCA
>CAHJXF010000326.1 GCA_903644065.1 Betaproteobacteria bacterium | reverse complement strand
GCGCTGGCGCTGCTGCCCGGCGCGCCGCCCGCCGACGTCCCGCCGCGGAAGACACCGCTCGACATCGTGTTCACCGACCCCGACGTGATCCGCGTCGGCGCGGACTTCGCGGATCTCGACCCCGAGCGCATCGTGTGCGGCGTCGGGGAGGGGTCGAGCAACGGTCGGTCGGCGATCACCGAGTCGCCGGACAACCGGGTGTGCGTGTACGCCGATCGCACCGACGGCCGGCTGCTCGGCGCGAGCGCGATCAGCGTCGCGGGCGAGCACTTCGCGCACCTGCTCGCGCTGGCGGTCGATCGTCGGATGACGGCCGAGGCGTTGCTCTGCGCGCCCTTCTATCACCCGACGTTCGAGGAGCTGGTGCAGAACGCGTTGAAGGACCTCTGCGACAAGCTGCGCCGCTGACGCGCCGACCGGTTCGCGGCGCATCGGCGAGCGGGACGGCCTCGCGGGCTCGGCCGCGGCAGCGGCCGCATCGGCGATTCGCAAGGACGCGCGTCCCGTCGCGACTCCGCTCGATGTCAGACGTTCGGCAACGACGTCCGTCCGCTTCGCACCTGTCCAGCCGGGCGGCGACGTGTCCCAATGCACGGCGTCGCGCGACGCGACGCTTTCGACCACCCGGGGAGATCACGCGATGAAACTGTATTGGGGTCCGCATACCTGCGCCATCGGCATCCACGTCCTGCTCGAAGAGATCGGCGCGCCCTACGAGACCGAACGGATCGATGTCAGCGGCGGCGCGACCGAGGAAGCGGCCTTTCGTGCGATCAATCCCAAGGGCAAGGTGCCCACGCTGGTCCGCGACGACGGCTCGGTGCTGACAGAGTTCGGCGCGATCGCGGGATGGCTGGGACGCACCTACCCGCAGGCCGGCTTGCTGCCCGAGGATGCGGAGACCGAGGCGCGCATGACCGAGGTGCTCGAATACGTCGAAGGCACGATCCACGGCCAGGGTTTCGGCCGGCTGACCAAGCCGGCGAGATACGAGCCGCAGGACTTCGTGCACGGCAAGCTCGGCCTCGGCCAGTCGGCGGTCAAGGACCAGGGACGCGAGGTGGTCGAACAGGGCTTCGCGATCCTCGATCCGCAACTGGGGCGGCATGCCTACGCGGCCGGAGACCGCATGACGATCGCCGACGCCGCGCTGTTCTACGTCGAGCGCTGGGCGCCGATGATGGACATTCCGCTACCGGGCAACGTCCAGGCGCACTTCGAGCGGATGCTGGCTCGGCCGGCGGTCCAGCGCGTGCGGGCGCTGTGGGGCGAGAGCTGACGGCTCGCGTCCGGCGTCGGGTCGGAGGCGCTGCGCGCCGCATCGAGCGGAAGCGCCGACGACGGTCGATGCGAGCCTGCGACACGACCAGTCGTCCGCGACGCCGGCGCGCTCGAGGCGCGCACGGAGCCGACGTCGTCGATGCGGTGATCGATCGCGCTTCGGGACGAGCCGCCGGACGCCGGCCGAAGCGCCGCCGTCACGACGCGTCGCCGCCCTTGCGATGTCGGCGGCGAAGGTGTCCAGGAAGGCTTCGCGCGTGACCTGCCCCAGGTCCACGGCTTTCGCGTTCCGCCCGCGACGACCGCGCCGTCGTCATGCCGATGACCTTCGAGACCAGGCGCAGGTCGCTCGTCGCGATGTTCCGGGCCTGCAGCGGCGAGCCTTCCGTGTACACGCCGCCGGACGCCATCCGCAGCGTGCAGCCTTGCCGTGGACCAGGCCCTCGCCGGCGAAGCCGAGCGTCCGGCCCTTCCGCACGATGTGGTCGATGTACGCCTCGAGCACGGCCGGCACGTTGTCGTTGCAGACCGGCGTGCCGATCGCGACGGGTCGGCCGCGAGCAGCGCGTCGACGAGTTCGTCGGACAGGCGCGACACGTCCTTCATCTCCGGCGTGTGCTTCTCGGCCGGCGTGAAGTACGCGCCCAGGCCACGGCATGGTGACGAACGGCAGGTCGCTTCGCATCAGGTCGCGCTCGACGACGCGACCGCCCGGATGATGCGTCGACCATGCGTCGACCATGCGTCGACGAAGCGCTGGCGAGGGCGCGCGACGCGGAGTGTTCGCCGCGCGGCCTGGATTCGATGGCGAGAAGGGTGGGCATGACGAAGCTGCTGGACCGATGACGATGAGTTCGGCGAGCAGAAGGCGGCCGGCTAGCCGAAGCGGAAGCCGGAGATGGGCTTGCCGAGCGCGTGCCCGTGGAAGTCGACGATCGCCGGCTCGCCGCTGGCCGCTCCCGCCGCGACCATCAGCGGCAGCAGGTGATCCTCGCGCGGTTGCGCGTCGCGGGCGCCCGGGGCGCGTTCCCAGTCGATCAACGATCGATCGCGCGTTCCGGGCGCGGTGACCGCCTGCCGCAGCCACGCGTCGAAGGCCTCGCCCTGCACGTCCGTCCCGGCGCGGCCGAAGCCGCGCATGTTGTGGTACGTCTGGCCGCTGCCGACGATCAGCACGCCCTCCGCCCGCAGCGGCTTCAGCGCGCGACCGATCGCGAGATGCGTCGCCGGGTCGTATCCCCGTTGCAGCGACAGCTGCACCACCGGGATCGCGGCGTCCGGAAACGCGACCTTCAGTGGAACGAAGACGCCATGGTCCAGGCCGCGCCGCGCGTCGGCGCCGCTGTCGATGCCCGCGTCGTCCAGCAACGCGCGCACTCGCGCGGCGAGGTCGGGCGAACCGGTTGCGGGCCACGTGAGTCGGTACGTGTGCGGGGGAAAGCCGCTGTAGTCGAACAGCAGCGGCGGCTTGGCCGCGACGTTGACGGTCGGCACCGCCTCTTCCCAGTGACCGGACACGACGACGAGTGCGCGGGGCGGCTCGCTCAACGTGGAAGCGAAGGCGACGAGGTGGTCCTCGAGCGGCTTCCACGCGGCCCGCATCGGGCCGGGATCGAGGAAGAAGCACGGGCCACCGCCGTGATTGATGAAACAGGTCGGTTGCATGCAAGCAATGTAGGCGCCGGAGCCTCGCGCCGGAAGCGATTAAATTGTGATGCTTTCAATCGGCTCGGGAGATGGGTTTGATCGGCAGCCTGACGCTGGACCAGTTGCGGGTCCTCGTGACCATCGACGACGTCGGCAGCTTCTCGGCCGCCGGCCGCTCGCTCGGTCGGGTCCAGTCCGCGATCAGCCTGTCGGTGAGGACGCTGGAGGAGATCCAGGGCGTCGAGCCGTTCGATCGCTCGCGGCAGAAGCCCACCCTGACCGTCGTCGGTCGCGTGCTCGTCGACCAGGCGCGCGTGGTCCTCGCCAGCGCCGATCGCTTCGCGGCGATCGCGGCCGGCACGCGACAGGGGCTGGAGCCGGCGCTGACGCTGGCGATCGATGCGCTCGTGCCGACCGCGCCGTTGATCGACAGCCTGCGCGCGCTGCGCCAGACCTTCCCCGACCTGCCGGTCTCGTTCTCGTCGGAAGGCGTGGGCGATGCCGAGCGACGCCTGCGGGATCGGTCCGCGTCGCTGGCGTTCTGCCTGCTGCTGCCCGTCGTGCCGGACGACCTGATGGCCTATCGGCTGATGGACCTGGAGCTCGTCCCCGTCGTCGCGGCCGAACATCCGCTGGCGCGGGCCGGACGCGTGCTCGACCGCGCCGATCTCGCAGCCCACGTGCAGCTGGTGCTGTCCAGCGCACGCGGCAGCGAAGGTCCGAGCTACGGCGTCGTCGGCAGCCGGGTGTGGCGCTTCGTGGACCTCGGACGCCGGCTCGATTTCCTGCTGGCCGGCTTCGGCTGGTGCAAGATGCCGCCCTTCGTCGTGGCGCCGTATCTGGCGGCCGGCCGGCTGATCGAGCTGTACATCGCGGACGAGGCCATCTCGCCGACGGGCCCGCTTGCGATCTACGCGGCGCATGCGCGCGACCAGCCGCTCGGCCGCGGCGGCGGCTGGCTGCTGGAGGATCTCCGGCGTCGACTGGTGCGGTGAGCGCATCGCGTCCGGTCGAGACGACCATGACGTGGTCGCCGCGTCGTGTCCGGCGACCCGCTCGAGCGGGGGGACATCCGCTGCGACGG
>CAHJXF010000325.1 GCA_903644065.1 Betaproteobacteria bacterium | reverse complement strand
TCGCGTCGTCCTGGTGATGCAGCGAAGCGGCCGCCCAGGTCCCGAGCCGTTCGGCCAGCTCGCGATGCGTCGCGTCGAAGAACGGCCAGTCGAGATGCCCGCGCTGCATCGCCGATGTCATGCGTTCGAGTCGCCGGGCGCCGCGAGATGGGTCGACAGGAACGCCAGCGAACGGCCGTGCGCGAGCGCTGCCGACTGCTGGTGGTAGCTCGGTCGCGCCCAGCAGTTGAAGCCGTGGTCCGCGTTCGCGTACGTGTCGATGCGCACCTCGGGCCGTGCGGCGAGCGCGGTCCGGATCGTGGCGACCTGGTCGGGCCCGATGTGCGCGTCCTTGTCGCCGAAGTGCAGCGCCAGCGGCACGTTGCGCGATGACGGCGGCGACGACGGCGGCGACGACGACGACGACGACGACGACGCGAGTTCGAGCTGCTGCGCGATGCCGCCGCCGTAGTAGCAGACCGCGCAGTCGAGCCCTGCCTTGAACGCGGCGCGGTAGGCGAGCATGCCGCCCAGGCAATAGCCGACGACGCCGACGCCGCCGGCCACTGCCGTCATGGCGCGCAACGCGTCGGCCGTCGCGGCGATGTCGCGGTCCGCCAGGTCGAGGTCGATGCCCTTGCGAAAGCCGAAGGCCTGCGCCGTGCCGGCCTCGTCGTAGCCGAGGTCGACGCGCGGCTGCAGGCGCCAGAAGAGATCGGGTGCGAGCACGACGTAGCCGTCGCTGGCGTATTGCTCGGCCACCGAGCGGATATGCGCGTTGACGCCCCAGATCTCCTGCAGGATCACCAGGCCCGGCGCGGGCTCGGCGCGCGGCGTCGCGGGCGGCATCGCGAGATAGGCGGCGAAGCGCTGTCCGTCGAACGACGGGATGTCGATCCAACGGCTGGTGGCGCCGCTCGTGTTCGTCGCGTCGGTCATGGAATCGATTTCAGTGGTCAATCGCCCTCGAACACCGGCTTTCGCTTCGCTGCGAAGGCCTCGTAGGCACGACGGAAGTCGTCGGTCTGCATGCACAGCGCCTGGGCCTGCGCCTCGGCCTCGATCGCCTGGTCGATGCTCATGTTCCACTCCTGATGCAGCATGGTCTTCGTGATGCCGTGGGCGAACGTGGGCCCGGCGACCAGCAGCCGCGCGAACGCGAGGGCTTCGTCGTGCAGCGCGGTCGGCTCGACGACGCGATTGAAGAAGCCCCAGCCCGCGCCCTCGTCGGCCGTCATCGCGCGTCCGGTGTAGAGCAGCTCGGCGGCCCGTCCCTGCCCGATCAGGCGCGGCAGCAACGTGCAGGCCCCCATGTCGCAGCCCGCCAGCCCGACTCGCGTGAACAGGTAGGCCACCCGGGCGCGGGGCGTGCCGAAACGGAAGTCGGCGGCCAGCGCGAGGATGGCGCCGGCGCCGGCGCAGATGCCGTCGATCGCGGCGACGACGGGTTGCGGGCAGCGGCGCATCGCCAGGACCAGGTCGCCGGTCATGCGCGTGAACGCCAGCAGCTCCGGCATCGTCATCGCGGTCAGCGGCCCGATGATCTCGTGCACGTCGCCGCCGGAGCAGAAGTCGTCGCCGGCCCCGCGCAGCACGACGCACTTCACGTCCGGCGCGTGGACCAGGTCGCGGAACAGGTCGCGCAGTTCGGCGTACGAGTCGAAGGTCAGCGGGTTTTTCCGTTCCGGACGATTCAGCGTGATCGTCGCGACCCGCCCGTCGTCGGACACCTGCCACAGGAAGTGCGTCGCGACCCGCTTCGCCATCGGCACGAGATGATGGCGCATCGCGCTCAACGAGCGTCCTTCGCGGCAGCCGAGCCGTGGATCGCGTCCTTCAGCTTGCCGAGCAGCTTGAACAACTGCGCGGAATCGCGTTCGCCCCACTCCGCGAACAGTTCGGCGATCCAGCGCTCGTGCACCGTGGCCATCTGGCGGAACGCCTTCTTGCCGCGCGGCGTCAGCTTGACTCGCCAGGCGCGCCGATCGTTCTCCACGCCGGTGCGTTCGACCCAGCCGTCCGACTCGAGCTGGTCGGTGAGGCCGGTGATGTTGCCGCCGGTCACCATCAGCCGGCGCGACAACTCGCCCATCTTGAGTCCCTCGGGATGCCGGTCGAGCTGCGCGACCAGGTCGAAGCGCGGCAGGGTGCAGTCGAAGTCCTGGCGCAGGCGCCCGCGCACCCGGGTCTCGATCAGGTTGCTGCAGGTCAGCAGGCGCAGCCAGAGCTTGAGCGCCCGATGGTCGTCGTCGTCGATGCGCGATTCGTGATCGAGCGATGCGGCGTCGAATTCGGTGCGGATGGCGCGGGGCGTCGACGAGAGGGCGGTCACACGGTTGAGCGGAGCAGATTGTTGAGACCTCAAATTATGAGGTTGCAAGCAAATTGTCAAACGACGGCTTCGTCGCGAAGCCGCGAGCGAAACGCTCGAGTTGGGCGCTCGGCCGAAGCGCGCGACCCGGTTGCTCGAGCAAGGCGCTCGAGCAAGGCGCTCGAACCGGGCGCAGTGCCGCACTGCGAGGCCCCGATCGACGACCGCGGTCGATACAAAAGGAAAAGGGCGCCGAAGCGCCCTTTTCGATCGAACGGTGTCGCTCAGAACGAGTGACGGATACCGAACTGGTACGAGTACGGGTTCACGTTCTGGTTGACCGCGACACCGCTGGCGCGCGCCGCCGCGTACGCAGGCGTGACCGCCGTCGTCGTGTCGTACAGGTTGCCGGCCGCGTACAAGCCCGAGTTCGACGCGTCCGCGATGCCGCCGAAACCCTGGTACACGTTGTTGTAGGTGCCGCGCTTCATGATGAACTTCGAGTAGCCGAGGTACAGCACGGTCCGCTTGGACAAGCTGTAGCGGAAACCGGCGCCGATGTTGTTGACCTTCGGCTCGCCCAGGTTGATGTTGGCGACGTTCGACGTGCTCTTGTCGATCAGCCGGGTGAACTGGCCGAGGAACGTGAACGCACCGAACGGGACCGTGACACCGCCCGAATAGGCCCGCTCGTTCAACGCGACGGTGCTGGTCGTCAGGCCCGGCGTGACGTTGCCGTTGTCGTTCTTGGTCCGCCAGAACAGTGCGTGCAGCTTCAGGAAACCGAAGTCGTAGGTCGCGGCCGCATCTTCGGTCCGCGTGTTGAAGCTGTCGAGGTTCGACTTGATCTGCTCGTAGCCGGCACCGACGAAGATCGGACCGTTGGCGTAGGTGATGCCGGCGCCGTAGCGGTCGTTGCCGCGCTTGGCCTGGCCTGCCGCCGACGTCACGCCCGCCGCGGTCGTCGCCGGCGAATTGGTGGTCGACTCGCCGAACTGGTAGACACCCGACAGCTGCAGGCCGCCCGCGAACTTCGGCGTGTCGTAGTACACCGCGTTGTCGTTGCGGATCGTGTTGTTGACGTAGAGGTTGCTGACCTGCGCGACGAAGCCGGCGCCGAACGGATCGGCCGTGGCCTGCACCAGGAACAGCGGGTTGTAGCCGCGGCCGAAGCGGACTTCACCGAACGGACCGGCGAGGCCGACCGTCGACGTGCGGCCGAACAGGCGGCTGCCGGTCGACGTGGGAACCTGCGACTTGGAACCGCCGAAACCAGCCGACGCACCACCGCCGACGCTGCCCTGAGCGACCGCGTTGTCGTCGATCTGGAAGCCTTGTTCGAAGATGAAATTGGCCTTCAACCCACCGCCCAGGTCTTCGCTGCCGCGGATGCCCCAGCGCGATCCGGACTCGCCGCCGCTGTCCACCGACTTCAGCGTACCGATGTTCGTGTGGTCGAAACGCACGTCGCCGTCGGCAATACCGTAGAGCGTCACGCTCGTTTGCGCTTGTGCCGTGCCAGCAAAGGCGCCGAGTACGGCGGCTGCCATGACGAGTTTTTTCATTCCATTCTCTCCAAAAGTTATTCGTGCTTGAGGCATCGCGCCGCCTCTTTATGTCCTGCCGAAAACTCTTACCAGGGACTGACACCATCCAATAAGAAGTCCTGACGGATTTCATCAAACTTCCATAGATGGCGCAAACTTATGGACGTGGAACCGCC
>CAHJXF010000324.1 GCA_903644065.1 Betaproteobacteria bacterium | reverse complement strand
GCCGGGGATGTCGTAGACCATCACCGGCAGGTCGGTGCTGTCGGCGACGACCTTCATGTGCGCCGCGATGCCCGCCAGTTCGCCGGGTGCGTTGCGGCCCGGCCTGCCGTCGGCCGCGCGCAACCACGCCGGCGCGATGTCGGGGGCATCGGTCTCGAGCACGATCGCGTCGTCGGGCAGATCCGCGGCCAGGGCGCGGATGCGCAGCGCCCGCTCGTGCGTCGCCGCGCCGCCGAAGCCGAGCTTGAAGCCGAGGGCGAGGTAGTGATCGGCCTGTTGCCGGCTGCCGTTGAACGCATGCGCGATGCCCGCGGTGCGCGTCGCCGGACGTCCCCGGCGCACGCGCCGCAGGCCCGCGAGCACCTGGTCCTGCGCGCGCCGCACGTGCAGCAGCACCGGCAGGTCGAACTCGCGGGCGATCTTCAGTTGCTCGTCTAGGAAGCGGGTCTGGCGCGCGATCGCATCGGGCGTGGTCAACGACGGCACGAAGAGGTCGAGCCCGATCTCGCCGACGGCCACTAAGCGCGGGTCGTCCAGCGCCGCTCGCACCGCCGTGCGCAAGGCGGCGAGGTCGTCGTCGCCCGCGTGCGGCGTCAGCAGCGGATGGATGCCGAGCGCGTAGCAGCCGCCGATGGTGGCGTGGGCAAGCCGCGCCACGCGGTCGAAGTTGGACACCGAGATCGCCGGGATGACGATGGCGCCGACGCCGCCGGCGGTCGCCTGACGCAGGACGACGTCGCGATCGGAATCGAACTCCGCCGCGTCGAGGTGGCAGTGGGTGTCGATCAGGAAGGGCAGGGCGGGCATGCGGGGATTCTCGCATCGGCCGCGACGCTCTTCATCCGCGCAATGGATGATGCGGCCGCTCTGGCCGCTCCGGCCGCTGTGGCCGCTCCGGCCGCTCTGGCCGCTCCGGCCGCTGTAGCCGCTGTAGCCGCTGTAGCCGCTGTAGCCGCTGCGGTCGCGTCGCGACGCGTGCGTTGACAGTGCTGCGCGCTGCCTCGATAGTCGGCACCTTCCGACGACGAGGTGCCGATGTCAACGCGCGTCCGCCTTTCGGCTTGCCTCGCCGCCCTGTCTTGGCACACGGCATCCGCCGCCGCGCCCGACTGCGTCCCCGACGGTCGGGTCGACGTCGCGGCGATCGATCGACAGGTCGTCCTGATCGGCGAGGTGCACGGTACCGCGGAGATACCCCGCTTCACGCTCGGGTTCGTCTGCAGCCTCCTCGGCGCCGGGCGGTCGGTGGTCCTCGCGATCGAACACGCCGGCGAGCAGCAGGAAGGTCTCAATCGCTACCTGCGATCGGCCGTTGCGGCGGCGGACCGGCAGGCGCTGTTGCAAGGCATCAACTGGAAGATCTACGGCGATGGCCGCGGCAGCGTCGCCATGTTCGAGCTGGTCGACGGCATCCGTCGTCTGCGGCAACAAGGGCAGCGGGTCGGCGTCATCACCCTCGACCGCATCGAGAACATCGACGTGCCGCTGACCGACGACGAACGCGTGCCGGTCGCAGCGGCGGAGAACGCCGCGTTGAACCGCCTCGGCAACCAGGAGATGGGCAACAGCGTCCTCTACGCGGCGCTGCTCGACAAGCGCTACACCGTCGTGGTGCTGGCCGGCTATTCGCATACGTCGACCGTGCTGTCGGTCGATCCGAGCCCCTGGTTCGGGACCTATCAGCCGATGGGACGGGTGATCGAGCAACAGATGCCGACCTTCACGATCGGCCTGCGACCGACGGCGGCCTGCACACGACGGTGGGTCGCGATGGCAGCGAGGTCGATCCGGTCCGAGCGGGCGATCTCTTCATCGCCGACACGCCGGTCGACGCGAAGGTCTCGATCGGAACGCTCACCGCTTCGCCGAACGCTCGCGACGTGATGCGTTGACGGGTCGAAGGCGTTCCGTCACCGCGACCGTCAAGGCCCGTCCAACACGCCATCCGTCAACTGCAAGGTCCTTCCCATCTTCGCCGCCAGACCCAGGTCGTGCGTCACGACGACGAAGCTGGTCCCGAAGTTGGCGTTCAGCTCCATCATCAGCGCGAACACGTCGGCGGCGGTGCCGCGGTCGAGGTTGCCGGTCGGCTCGTCGGCCAGCACGCAGGCCGGCCGCGTGACCAGCGCGCGCGCCAACGCGGCTCGCTGACGTTCGCCGCCCGACAGTTCGCCGGGCCGGTGATGCACGCGATGCGACAGGCCGACGCGCGCCAGCAGGTCGCTCGCCGCGCGACGTGCCTCGTCGCTCGACTGGCGGCGGATGCGCAGCGGCATCGCCACGTTGTCGAGCGCGCTGAACTCGGGCAGCAGGTGATGGAACTGGTAGACGAAGCCGAGGCGACGGTTGCGCACCTCGCCGCGCGCCACCTCGGACAGCGACGAGAAGTCGCGGCCGTCGATCGCCACGCGGCCCGACGTCGGCGTGTCGAGGCCGCCGAGCAGGTGCAGCAGCGTGCTTTTGCCGGAGCCCGAGGCACCGACGATCGCGACCGTCTCGCCGGCACCGATCGCCAGCGTCACGTCGCGCAGCACGTGGACCGCGGCCTCGCCGCGGCCGAACGACTTGGCGAGCGCATCGCTCTTCAGGACCGGCCGAGCGTCGGTACGCACCGCACCCGGCGCTTCGATTCGTTCCGTGCCGCGTCCCGCACCCGGCCCGGTGCTTCGTCCCACGTCTCGCGCCTCACTCATAGCGCAAGGCCTGCGCCGGCTCGATGCGCGCCGCGCGCCAGCTCGGATACAGCGTCGCCAGGAACGACAGCAGCACCGACACGCAGCCGATCGTGAGCACGTCCGACCCCTGCAGGTCCGAAGGCAGCGCGCTGACGAAGTAGATGTTCTGCGGCAGGAACGCCACGTGGAACACGTGCTCGATGAAGCCGACGATGGCGCCGACGTTGAGCGCGAGGAGTACGCCGAGCACGACGCCGATCAGGCACCCCATCAGCCCGATCAACGCGCCCTGCACGACGAAGATCGCCAGCACGGACTTCGGTGCCGCGCCCAGCGTGCGCAGGATCGCGATGTCGGCTTCCTTGTCGCGCACGCTCATGACCAGCGACGACACGAGGTTGAACGCGGCGACCGCGATGATCAGCGCCAGGATGATGAACATCATCCGCTTCTCGAGCTGCACGGCGGAGAACCAGCTGCGGTTCTGCTGCGTCCAGTCGCGCACCAGCACGTCCTGGTCGAGCGTTTGCGCGAGTTTTCGCGTCACCTCGGGCGCCGCCTGCATGTCGGCCAGCTTCAGGCGGATGCCGGTGTAGTTCGTCAGGCGGTACAGTTTCTCGGCGTCGTCGATGTTGATCAGCGCGAGCGAGCTGTCGTATTCGTAGTGCCCGCTCTCGAAGATGCCGACCACCGTGAAGGTCTTGAGTCGCGGGATCACGCCGGCCGGCGTCACGATGCCCTGCGGCGCCAGCACGTTGACGCGGTCGCCCTCGCGCACGCCGAACGACCGCGCGAGCTCGGAGCCGAGCACGATGCCGAAGTCGCCGGCGACCAGGTTGGCGAGCTTGCCGGCGCGCATCTCGGTCGCGATGTCGGAGACCTTCGCCTCGTCTTCCGGCTGCACGCCGCGTATCAGCACGCCGCGCACGACGTCGTCGCGCGTCAGCATCGCCTGGCCCTGCACGTACGGTGCGGCCTCGCGGACCTCGGGCACCTTTCGCGCTTCGGCCGCCAGCGCCTTCCAGTCGGTCACGCCGACCTCGGGGTTGAAGACCTCGACATGGGCGAGGACCGACAACATGCGGTCGCGCACTTCCTTCTGGAAGCCGTTCATCACCGACAGCACGACGATCAGCGCGGCGACCCCGAGCGCGATGCCGGCCATCGAGATCGCCGCGATGAACGAGACGAAGCCGTCGCCGGTCTTGCCGCCGGTCGCGACTTCGCCGCGGCGCTTGCCCGCCCGCGTGTAGCGCAGGCCGACCTGCCATTCGAAGGGTAGGTTCACGGTGTTCGCAGGTGGGTTGGGCGCCGGGCGCGGCCGGCGGCCGCGCAGGTCCGCG
>CAHJXF010000323.1 GCA_903644065.1 Betaproteobacteria bacterium | reverse complement strand
GCCGTTGGCCTTCGTCTTGGCGATGTAGGCTTCGAGGTCGGCGATCTCTTCGGCGTACGCTGCCTTGGTCTTCGCGGTGTACTCGGCCTGGGCGTTGCCGCGGAACGCGAAGTAGTCGGCGATCGCGACGTCGCCGTGCTCGTAGTAGAGCGACAGGAACTCGTCGCGGCTGGTCAGCAGGTCCTTCTCGTCGCTGATAAAGAGGTCGAGCGTCTTGAGCTGCTGCTCGAGCAGCTTCTTCTGCACGTCGAGCGCGGCCGCGGCGGCCGTCTTTTTCGCGTCGTCGGGCGGAGCGACCGGCGGCGTGTACACGCGGCCGCCGGTCGGCTTCTCGTTCTGCTTTCCCGGGTTCTCGCTGTCCCGTCCCGACGCTAGGTCGATCGCGGCCCCCGCCTTGGCCAGATTGCCGGAAACGTTGGTCAGCAGCTGGTCGAAGCGGGCCTCGATGGCCTTGGCACCGTCCTCGATCTCCTTTCGCGCGCCGCTGAAGTCGAAGTGCAGCGCTTTCTGGATGGCGCCGAGCGACGCCTCGACCGACGTGTCCATCGAGTCGAACGCGTACGACACGATCTCGTAAAGCGCCTTGGCCGACAGCTCGAAGCCTTCGAACACCGTGACGATGCCGGTGAGCACGCCGCGCACGACGGTCACGACACGCGGGAAGCCGTCCTTCAACAGGTCGGCGAATTCGGTCAGGGTCGGAATGGTCGCGTCGGCGATCGCGCGGCTGATGCCCTGCGAGGTCAGGTCCGCTTCGTTGCGGAAGGTGCGCATCGCGGTCTGGTACTGGTCGATCGCCGTCTGAGCGCCGGGGCCGATGACCAGGTAGTAGTCCTGCTGGCGCTTCGCGGCTTCGGCGAACGAGGCGGCGTTGACCTTCGCCGCGTTGGCCACCTTCTCGGCCGAGCCGAGGCCGAGCTCCGCGGCGGCCGCGTTGCGGTCGTACCCGGCGGTGTACGAGTCGAGCACCTTGGCCGCGTTCTCGATGATCTGCTGGTAGCTGAGCGACTTGCCGGACTCGTCCGTGAGCGCCACGCCGAGCCGCTGGAAGGCGCTCGTGTTCTTGTCGAGCGCCGCCTCGGTGGCCTTGATCGCCTCCGGGTCGCCGCTGCGCCGCGCGTCGCCGGCCTTCGCATACAGCTCGTCCTGCGCGGCGATCAGCTTGCGCACGGCGGTCTCGGTCGACGTGTAGACGCCGACGTAGTCGTCCTTCGGCACGCCGATGCGGTCGAGGGCCAGGCCGAGGGCGCTCGCCGACGTCGCCGTGATGCCGAGCGAGAGCTGCAGCTCCTTCACCTTGTCATTCGCCTTGATCAGCCCGTCGATGTACTTGGACTGGTAGGACGAGCCGGTGAACAGGCCGATGACGAAGACTGCTGCATCCTTCGCGAGGACGCCCAGCCGGAAGACGGCGGCGGCGGTCGCCGAGACGAATTCGTACAGCACGAAGCCGATCGCGGCCGTGGCCGCCACCGCCGCCACCTTGGCGCCGGTCGTCACCTCGTCGTACTTCGACTTCGACTCGCTGACGACCTCGACGAGCAGCTGCTTCACCTGATCGCGCAGACCACCGACCGCGGTGCCGGCGCCGATCGACGACGTCTTCACCGCGTCGATCGAGGCAGCTGCGGCTTGTGCGCTGCTCGACAACGGTCCGAAGTCCGCCGCGTTCGCTGCGTCACCGAGCGCCTGGCCAGCGCCCTCGGCCGATTTCTGGATCTTCGCGAAGGCGCCGTTGCTCAGCGCCTGCGCCTGGTCGAGCTGGCCCTGCAGGTTCTGCAGATTGGCGTTGAGATCGATGGTCAGCGATTGAAAGGCCATGCGCGTTAGAGTCGTTGTGCTCGGATTAGGAGGTCACTCATGAAACTGCTGGTCGCCCTGATTGCTGGCGGCGTGGTCTTCGCCGTGATGTACCTCGTGCTCACCGCCGGCCAGACGATGATCGGCGGCACGGCGAAAGTGGGCCTGAAAGCGCTCCGGCGTCTCGCAAGCCGTCGGTCGGAGCGTCAGCCCTAGGCCTGTTCTTCCTGCGCGCGCATCCAGTCCCTCACCACCGCGAGCTGCTCGACGAAGGCCTGGTAGTCGACGATGCCCAGCACCTCGCCCACCGTCTCGATGCCGTGCCAGTCGAGCTCCCCGCCGAGCAGGTTCCACGCCTTGACAGTCAGCCGGACGTCGTCGGACTGCGGTCCTGGATCGAATCCGGTGGTGGTGGATTCGAGCCAGGCGTCGAGTTTTTTAGGCGGGCCTCGAGCTCCTCGGCGTGCTCGCGGTAGGCCGTGAGCAAGCCGGTCGTGATCTGCACGTAGAGATCCGGCCGGTCGGCGAGCCACTCGCGCGCCGTCTCCGCGTTGAACGGCACCTCGTGCGGATCCGCGTTGTCGCCGAGGATGTCCGACTCCTTCACGCCCTTCCAGCCGAACAGGAAGCGCAGCAGCTGCTCGCCGGCGATCTCGCCGCCGCGCAAATCAACCATCTCGATGTCGGTCGGCCGGCGGACCATGAACTCGAACCCGCCGACCGTGACCACCATCTCCCGCGCTTTTCGCAGGCGCGCAGCGATGCTCAGCGCCGCCATCAGGCGGCGTACTTCGTGATCGGCGAATTGACGGTGAGCGCGGACGGCGTGGTCACCAGACCCTGCGCCTGGCCGGTCGGGATGCCCGAGAAACCGACGTACGCGTTGAACAGGAAGAACGCGCCGTCCTGGAACGCGAACTTGAAGGCGCGCTGACCCTGGAGGCGACTCGCGGCCAGCAGCGCGGCCTGGCCTGCGTCGGCCGCATCCTCGATGTGGTCGAGCGTGTACGTCGCGGCGTTCGGCAGACCCGGGATCTGCGACTTCTGGTTGTCGTGGATCGTGGTCGTGTCGATGAACGCGAAGTCGCCCCCGGACGCGCTGATTGTCGTCGCGCTGCTGATCGCGGTGCCGAGCGTCAACACCTGGAACGACGCGATGCCGCTGAACACGTCGTAGAGCGTCGTGTCTTCGCCGTCGAGTGAGAACGTGGTCGCCGTGAGGTTGGTGACCCGAAAGACGCGGCCGTTGACCTGGCTCATGCCCGGCGCGGTCACCAGCACGAAAGCGCCGGTCACCGGCGCGGCGCCGCTCGTCGTCACGACGCCCGGGCTCGCGTTGCTGATGGCGGTGACCACCAACGCGGCCGCGATCGCCGACTGCATCGAGACCTTCACGTTCTTCCAGACTTTTGCCTTTGCCATGGTGTTGCTCCTCTATTGCGGCAACGCCGCGGTGAAAAAGAAACGGGCCGCATGAGCGGCCCGCGTGGGGGTGAATCGAAGCGCGCGCATCAGATCTCCCAGACCTCGAAGTCGATCACCGCGGCGTAGGCGGCGGTGTCCTGGTCGTAGTGGCCGAAGCGGTTCACCGAGCTCGCGACCTGGTGGACGGCCAGCTGCATCTCGTCGCCGAGCTGCTCGGCCGCGAGCCGCGTCTTGGCCCAGCAGGAGGCCGAGATCGACACCTTTGACGCGACTGGCGCGCCGTCGTGGATCGTCGTCACCGGCTCGCTCGAGCGGCGCTCATAGACGATCAGCGGCAGCGGCGCGCCCTCGGCGGCGATGTCCGGGTAGACGCGCGACGCGACGGCGGCTGTCAGCGCGGCGTCCGCGACGACCGCGGTGTAGAACTGGATCTCGGCGCGCACGATCACGCGTTCGCCTTGTCGATGACGGCCTTGACCTTCGACACGACCTCCGTCGCGATCGCGGCCTGGTTGGCGTCGAAAGCGTGCTGCAGGAAGTGCAGGCCGGGCACGAAGCGGGCCGAGCCGCCGTCGACGCGTTGTCGCAGCTTGCCGGGCCGCGCCCGCAGACCGCCGCCGACGCGCTTGCTGCCGACAGCGTGGAAGCCGAGCTCCTGGAAACGACCGTAGAACGCCTTGTCGGGATCGACCTCGACCGCGACGCGGACCTGGTCGCCCGTGACCGGCAGCTGCTTCACGCCGATCGCCTCGCGCAGCGCACCAGGCACGCGCTGGCGCGACGATCCGCGTAGGACCGGGGCGTTGGCCCGCGCG
>CAHJXF010000322.1 GCA_903644065.1 Betaproteobacteria bacterium | reverse complement strand
CGGCGGCCGCCCCGTCGGCCGACCCGGCGCTGCCCGCCAGGCCGGCGAGCGTCGTCACCACGCCGGCGGGGGAGACGCGGCGCACGACGTGGTTGCCGGTATCGGCGACGTAGACGTTGCCCGCCGTGTCGGTGGCCACGCCGGTGGGTGCGTTGAACGAAGCAGCGGCGCCACTGCCGTCGGCGGCGCCGGTGACGCCCGCGGTACCGGCGATCGTGACGACGGTGCCGTCGACCGCGACCCGGCGGATCGTCGAATTGATGTTGTCGGCGACGTAGACGTTGCCCGCCGCGTCCACCGCCACGCCGGTCGGCAGGCCGAAGCGCGCGACGCCCGCCGCCCCGTCGGCGCTGCCGGTGGCGGTCGGCGACCCGGCCAGCGTCGTGACGACGCCGCCGGCCGACACCTTGCGGATGGTCGACGAGTCCGCGACGTAGACATTGCCGGCGTTGTCGAGCGCGACGTTCGACGGCGCATTGAAGCGGGCAGCGAGTCCCGTCGCGTCGATGGCGCCCGGTCCGCCGATGTTCCCCGCGACCAGCGCGATGCCCGGCTGCGGCAGGACGGTGAGCACGGCCGGCACGCTGGTGACGGATCCGACCGCGTTGGACACGGTGACGGTGAACTGCGCGCCGAGATCGGTCAGCATCGCGCCGGCGAGGACATAGGTCGACGACTGCGCGCCGGCGATCGGCTGACCGTTCCGCGACCACTGGTAGGCGAGCGGGGCGGTCCCCGTGGCGACGACGCCGAAGCTCGCGGATTCGCCGACGCGGACCGTCGTCGCCTGCGGCTGCGTCGTGATCACCGGTGCCTGCGGGATCGGCGTCACGATCAGCGTGAACGGCGCGCTCGTCACGCTGCCGGCCGTGTTCGCGACCACCACGTCGAACACCGCGCCGTTGTCGGCGGCGGTGGTCGGCGGCGTGCTGTAGGTCGCGGCGGTCGCGCCGGCGATCGGCACGCCGTTCCGACGCCACTGCAGGGTCAGCGGCATCGAGCCGCCCGCGATCGTGACGCTGAACGTGGCCGGCGCGCCCGCCAGCACGGTGACCGACGTGGCCACGCTGCCCGTGAGCGTCGGCGCGACCGGCGTCACCGTGAGGGTCGCCGTTCCGCTGCGGACGGTGCCGGCGGCGTTGCCGACCGCGACGGTGAAGGTGGCGCCGCTGTCGGACAGCTGGACGGCGTTGATTGTGTAGCTCGCGCCGGTCGCGCCCGGGATGGCCGTGTCGCCACGCGACCACTGATAGGTCAGCGGCGCGGTGCCGGTCGCTCCCACCGTGAAGGTCGCGGGTTGCCCGTCGCCGACGGTCACCGACTGCGGTTGCGTGACGACGATCGGCGCGACGCCTGGCGTCGCCGCCACCGGCGTGCTGCTGCTGCCGCCGCCGCTTCCGCCGCACGACGCTACCAGCAGGACGGACGCCAACATAAGAAGGACGCGCGCCCAGGCGTCGTGCAGATCGAAGCGCCAGCGGAAAGAAATCATGGTGACGCCTCGGTACGCGCGGAGTCCTCGCGGAACCGGTGAGCTTGCTGAAGGAAGACTGACGACCGCGTCAGCGAAGGTCGCAATGCGCTTGTCGGTCGCGAGACGGGGTCGTCGGACAGCGCCTCGTTCGACGCCGCTCCGGCGCTTGGCACCCAGGCGGCGGTCGCGGCATGGTGTCCGGCAGCCAGCCGATACCGGTCGCCCGCCGCGATCGCGCCCGGGTGGTCGCCTATAATTCCGGCCCATCGTGCAAGCCCGCGCCGCTCGTCGACGCTTTCCATACCCATGCAGGAAACCTACACGCCGGCCGACCTCGAATCCGCCGCGCACGCCGAGTGGGACGCGAGCCGGGCCTGGCGGATGATCGAGGACGATCCGCGCTTCCCGAAGGGCAAGTACTACGCGTGCTCGATGTTGCCGTATCCGTCCGGCAAGCTGCACATGGGCCACGTGCGCAACTACACCATCAACGACGTGATGGCGCGCTATCGGCGCATGAACGGCTACAACGTGTTGATGCCGATGGGCTGGGACGCGTTCGGCATGCCGGCCGAGAACGCGGCGATCGAGCACGGCGTCCCGCCCGCGCGCTGGACCTACGACAACATCGACGCGATGAAGCGGCAGTTCGCGGCGATCGGCCTGGCCTTCGACTGGTCGCGCGAGGTCACGACCTGCAAGCCCGAGTACTACCGCTGGAACCAGTGGCTGTTCCTCAAGATGCTCGACAAGGGCATCGCCTATCGCAAGACCGGCAGCGTCAACTGGGACCCGGTCGACCAGACCGTGCTCGCCAACGAACAGGTGATCGACGGCCGCGGCTGGCGCTCGGGCGCGCTGGTCGAGAAGCGCGAGATCCCGATGTACTACCTGCGCATCACCGACTACGCCGACGAGTTGCTGACCTCGCTCGACGCGCTCGGCTGGCCGGAGCGCGTGAAGACGATGCAGCGCAACTGGATCGGCCGAAGCGTCGGCGTCACGGTCTCGTTCCCCTACGATTTGACGATCGGCTTCGCGAAGGTCGTCGTCGCGCACGGCGACGATCCGGCGTCTCACGTGCCCGTCGAAACGCCGGATCTGCCGACGATCGGCACGCTGCGCGTCTTCACGACCCGCGCCGACACGCTGATGGGCGTCACCTTCGTGGCGGTGGCGGCCGAACATCCGCTCGCGGCCTTCGCCGCGAAGGACCAACCGGCGCTGCAGGACTTCATCGTCGAGTGCACGAAGGGCAGCGTGGCCGAGGCCGACCTGGCCGCGATGGAGAAGAAGGGCATGCCCACCCACCTGCACGTGACGCATCCGCTGACCGGCGCGCTGGTGCCGGTGTGGATCGGCAACTACGTGCTGATGACGTACGGCGAGGGCGCCGTGATGGGCGTGCCGGCGCACGACGAGCGCGACTTCGCGTTCGCGAAGAAGTACGGGCTGCCGATCAAGCCGGTGATCGTGCCGGCGTCGTGGCACCTGAAGGATGCCGACGCCGCGGCCGAAGCCACGGTCGAGCCGTCCGAAGCCATCGAGATCGCGCCCGACGCGACCGTGACGGTGATCGCCGCGCCGGACGAATCGGCGTGGGCCGCATGGCGTCCGGAATTCGCCGAATACGGCACGTGCGTGCACTCCGGCATCTACGACGGCATGGGCTCGGCGGAAGCGATCGACGCGATCGCGCGCGACCTGGCCGCCAAGGACCGCGGCGAAAAGACCACCACCTGGCGCCTGCGCGACTGGGGCATCAGTCGGCAGCGCTACTGGGGCACGCCGATCCCCATCATCCACTGCCGTCAGGACGACGGCAGCGGCTGCGGCGCGGTGCCCGTGCCGGAAGCCGACCTGCCGGTCGTGCTGCCCGAGGATCTGGTGCCCGACGGCACCGGCAACCCGCTGAAGAAGTGCGCCGCCTTCCTCGCCTGCACCTGTCCGACCTGCGGCAAGCCGGCCGAGCGCGAGACCGACACGATGGACACGTTCGTCGATTCGGCCTGGTACTACATGCGCTACTGCACGCCCGATGCGCGTGATGCGGGCGGCGCCCCGGCCATGGTCGATGCGCGGCTCGACCACTGGATGCCGATGGACCAGTACATCGGCGGCATCGAGCACGCGATCCTGCATCTGCTGTACGCGCGCTTCTGGACGAAGGCGATGCGCGATCTCGGCATCGTGAAGTTCGACGAGCCGTTCACCAACCTGTTCACGCAGGGCATGCTGACCAACGAGTGCTTCTATCGCGAAGAGCGGCAGGACGACGGCTCGGCGGGGCGGACGCGCTGGTTCTATCCGACCGAGGTCGACGTGAAGACCGACGAGCGCGGCAAGCCGATCGGCGCCGTCGCGAAGGAGGACGGCCGGCCGGTCCTGCTGGGCGGCAACGAGAAGATGTCGAAGTCCAAGAACAACGTGGTCGAGCCGCGCGCGTTCATCGAACGCTTCGGCGCCGACACCGCGCGGGCTTTCTCGATGTTCGCGGGGCCGCCGGAGCAGAGCGCGTCGTGGTCCGACAGCGGCGCGCAGGGCGTGTACCGCTTCCTCAATCGCCTGTGGGCCGCG
>CAHJXF010000321.1 GCA_903644065.1 Betaproteobacteria bacterium | reverse complement strand
TGGCTGTTCTGGATCGCGTTCACGCTGTGCTGCGTGACGCTGCTGCCGCTCGTGGCTTTGGGCGGACGCGTGATGCAGCGTGCGGCGCGGAGCGGCTCCGCGCCGATCGAAGGAAAAGTCCCGCAGGACCCGGCGCTGAAGGCGCACGGTCGTTCGTGATCCGTTGTCTTTCCAGGTCCTGCCGGGAGTCGAAGGTGTCCGATCGGCGGGGCACCACGAAGGAGGGAGCGACGAAGCCGGCGTGACGAAGGAGGGCGTGACGAGGCCGGGCGTCACGAACCGGGGCGTCACGAAGCAGGGCGTCACGAAGCAGGGCGTCATGAAGCAGGGCGTCATGAAGCAGGCCGTCAGGACGACCGGCCGCCCCCGATCTGAGACCGAAACCGTGTTCTGTTCGCCGCATCGGGCCCGAGGGTCGACGCTCATCATCGCGTCACTCCTCGAAAGGCAGTCCCCATGTCCGACGGCAGCGACCTCGACAAGACCGAATCGCCGACCCCGCGTCGCCTCGCGAAGGCGCGCGAAGAAGGCCAGGTCGCGCGCTCGCGTGAACTGACGACGTTCCTCGCGCTGCTCGCGGGCGGCGTCGGCTTCTCCGCGATGGGGCCGCAATGGGTGTCGCACACCACCGTCGCGCTGCAGAACAGCCTGATCCTCGGCCGCCGCGACGCGTTCGAGCCGGCCGCCCTCGTCGAACGACTCGGCGCCTTCGCCGGCGACGCCCTGGTCGCCGTCGTCCCGCTGCTGCTGCTGTCGGCCGGCGCCATCGTCGCCGGCTCCGCGCTGCTCGGCGGCTTCCTGTTCTCCACCAGGCCGTTCACGCTCGACCTGTCGCGCCTGTCGCCGGTCAAGGGCCTGAAGCGCACCTGGTCCGTCGACGGCCTGTCGGAACTCGTCAAGGCGCTGGTCAAGTCGGCTCTCCTCGGCGCGATCGGCGCGTGGATCCTGTGGAAGGACCGCGACGCGTTCGCCGGCCTGGGCGCGATGTCGCTCGACGCGTCGATGACGCTGCTCGGCCACCTGATGGTCCGCGACTTCCTGCTGCTGACGGCCGGCCTCGCCGTGATCGCCGGCTTCGATGCGCCGGTGCAGCTGTGGCGCCATCACAAGTCGCTGCGCATGACGAAGCAGGAGATCCGCGACGAGTCGCGCGAGAGCGAGGGTGACCCGGCGCAAAAGGCGCGCATCCGCAGCCTGCAGCGCCAGGCCGCGTCGCGCCGCATGATGGCCGAGGTGCCGAAGGCCGATGTCGTCGTCGTCAACCCGACGCACTACGCGGTCGCCATCGCCTACAACGCGTCGATGCGCGCGCCGCGCGTGCTGGCGAAGGGCTCGGCGCTCACCGCGCTGCGCATTCGCGAGCTGGCCGACGAGCACCGCATCCCCATCCTCGAGGCGCCGCCGCTGGCGCGCGCGCTGTACAAGCACACCGACCTCGGTCGCGAGATCCCGATCGCGCTGTACGAAGCCGTGGCGCTGGTGATGGCCTACGTGTTCCAGGTCAAGCGCCATCGCACGCAGGGCGGCGCGGCGCCGGTCGCGCCCGTCGCGTTGCCGGTCCCGGCCGAGCTCGACTTCACGCCGGTCGACGCAGGCGACGAGGCCGCGGCATGAGCTCCGCGACGATGGCCACCGCGCCCGCGAACGGGCTGAGCCGCGCGCTGACGAAGGCGCTGCCGTGGCTGACGCCGCGCCTCGCGACCGACCTCGCGGGCCCGATCCTGGTCGTGCTGATCCTGGCGATGCTGATCCTGCCGCTGCCGCCGCTGCTGCTCGATCTCTTCTTCACGTTCAACATCGCCATCGCCATGCTGGTGCTGCTGGCGTCGATGCACATCGAGAAGCCGCTCGAGTTCTCCGTCTTCCCCACCGCGCTCCTGCTGACGACGCTCCTGCGTCTGTCGCTCAACGTCGCGTCGACCCGCGTGGTGCTGATCAACGGCCACACCGGTCCCGACGCGGCCGGCAAGGTGATCGAGGCGTTCGGTCACTTCCTGGTCGGCGGCAACTTCGCGGTCGGCATCGTGGTCTTCGCGATCCTCGTCGTGATCAACTTCGTCGTCATCACGAAGGGCGCGGGCCGCATCGCCGAGGTGTCCGCGCGCTTCGCGCTCGACGCGATGCCGGGCAAGCAGATGGCGATCGACGCCGACCTCAACGCCGGCCTGATCGGCGAGGACGTGGCGCGGAAGCGCCGCGCCGAGATCGCCGACGAGGCCGACTTCTACGGCTCGATGGACGGTGCGTCGAAGTACGTCCGCGGCGACGCGATCGCCGGGATCATGATTCTGTTCATCAACATGCTGGGCGGCATCGTCGTCGGCATGATGCAGCACGACCTGGGCTTCGCGGAGGCCGGCCGCACCTACACGCTGCTGGCGATCGGCGACGGCCTCGTCGCGCAGATCCCGTCGCTGATCATCTCGATGGCCGCCGGCATGATCGTGTCGCGCGTCGGCCGTGGCGACAACCTCGGCCACCAGGTCGTGGCGCAGCTGTTCCGCAACACCAACGCGCTGTACGTGACCGCGGTCGTGCTCGGCATGATCGGCGTCATCCCCGGCATGCCGCATTTCTCGTTCCTGTGCCTGGCCGCCGGCGCCGGCGCGCTCGGCTGGTTCGGCAAGCAGGCCGCATCGCGGAAGGAGACCGTCGCGGCGACCGTGGTCCCGGCAGCGCCCCTGCAGTCGCTCGAGGCCAGCTGGGACGACGTCTCGGCGGTCGACACGCTCGGTCTCGAGGTCGGCTACCGCCTGGTGCCGCTGGTCGACGCGTCGCAGGACGGCGAGCTGTTGAAGCGCATCAAGTCGCTGCGCCGCAAGTTCGCCCAGGAGGTGGGCTTCCTGCCGCCCGCGGTCCACATCCGCGACAACCTCGAACTGCGGCCGAGCGGCTATCGCATCACGATGAAGGGCGTCGTCGCGGCCGAGGGCGAGGCCTACAGCGGCATGCTGATGGCGATCAACCCGGGCCACGTGGCCGCCGCGTTGCCCGGCACCGTGACGAAGGACCCGACCTTCGGGCTGCCCGCGATCTGGATCGAGGCCGCGCATCGCGATCACGCGATCGCCAACGGCTACACGGTGGTCGACGCCGGCACCGTCGTGGCCACGCACCTCAACTACATCGTGCAGAACCACGCGGCCGACCTGCTCGGCCGCCAGGAGACGCAGCACCTGGTCGACGTGCTGGCCAAGTCGTCGCCGAAGCTGGTCGACGAGCTGACGCCGAAGCTGCTGTCGCTCGGCATCGTGCAGAAGGTGCTGCAGAACCTGCTCGCCGAGCAGGTGCCGATCCGCGACCTGCGGACCATCGCCGAGACCCTCGCCGACCACGGCGGTCGCACCCAGGACCACGTCATGCTGACCGCCGCCGTTCGCGTCGCGCTGGGCCGCGCGATCGTGCAGCAGGTGTACGACAACGCGTCGCAGCTGTCCGTCATCGGCCTCGACCCGGGCCTCGAGCACGTGCTGCTGCAGGCGGCCAGCATCGGCGACGGGCAGTCGTCGGACCAGGCGCCCGGCATCGAGCCCAATCTCGCGCAGACGCTGATCGACGAGACCGCGCGTGCCGTCCGCCTGCAGGAGACGCAGGGGCTGCCGCCCGCGCTGCTGGTCGCCGACCGGCTGCGCGCCCCGCTGTCGCGTTTCCTGCGCCGAGCCATTCCGCAACTCAAGGTCATCGCCGTCGGTGAGATTCCCGACCATCGCACCGTCAAGGTCAACGCCATCGTGGGAGCACGTGCATGAGCCAGCAACCGTCCGCCGCCGACAACGCCACCAACAGCGCCGCCAACAACGCCACCAACAGCGCCGCCAACATGAACATCCGTCGCTTCGTCGCCGACAACTCGCGCGCGGCGCTGCGCCAGGTGCGCGACACGCTCGGCGGCGACGCGATCATCCTTGCCAACCGCAGCATCGAGGGCGGCGTCGAGGTGCTCGCCGCGGCGCCCGAGGCGGTCGACGCGCTGACCCGTCGCATGACCGCGACGACCGCGTCGTCGCTGCCGCTCGCGACGCCGACCGAGCTCGGCCTCCGGCGTTCGCTGGA
>CAHJXF010000320.1 GCA_903644065.1 Betaproteobacteria bacterium | reverse complement strand
TCGCCGGCCTCGTCCCCCTCGGCGGCGGGTCTGCTGCCTTCGCCCTCGACGCCGCGTCGACCCCGGAGACCGGGTCGAGCGTCGGGGTGGCCTCCTCCTCCATGTAGCGGCGCAGGAGATCCTCTGCCGTCTGCTTTCCGAGCGCCTCGGGCGCGGCAGGAAACACAGCCAGTGCCAGAGCGGCGGCAGCGCTTCGCCTGAGGCCGGCGCGCGGTCGTCCAGGGTCGCCGCCAGCGCAGCCACCGGCGACACGCCGACGTGATCGCCGAGCGTTTCGGATCGCCCGATCCACTGCTGCATGTCGACCTGCGCGTCGCTGTCGGTCACGGCCATCGCATCGTCCGTTCGGAAGGTGCGCATCCTGCCCTACGGGCGGGGTTCACGCCACCGTCGGGCGTCGTCGGCGGCGTCTGCGTGCGGGACTTCGACCGCGTGACCGGCGGCTCCGCGCAATACGATGCCGGCCATGCGATCGGAGGCGCGTTGCGCACGTTCGTCGACGGCTTCATTCACGCGGGCTCGCTGTATACGGCCACCCTCTGACCCGCACACAACCGCAAGGTTGCTGTAACCCATTTGGGGGAACTCAAAGGGGCGGTCCTCATGTCGACGTCGCGAATCGATTCGATCGCGACCGCAATCACAACCAAGGAATCGTCATGCAAGAACTCACCTTCCAGGAACTGCAGCATGTCGGCGGCGGCAACCCGATCGCTTTGCTCGGTCTCGGCCTGGCGGTCATCAGTGCCGCCGGCTATCTGCGCGATTTCAGCGACGGGTTCTTCGACGGCTTCGGCCGCCTCAACCAACGCGATTGAAACGAGAGCCCGACTTCCGGGCTTCGCAAGGACATCCGATGGCTCACTCGCTTCCCGATCGCTTGCTGATCCTCTTCGTGCTCGAAACGAGCTGGCTCGTCTGCGCGCTGCGGCTGATGGATGTGCCGCAGCGTGGCGGGCCGACACCGGATCAATCAATCTCGCTAATGATGGCGGGTGCAGCCGTCATCGCAGTCGCGTTGCTCGTGCCGCGTCTCGTGCGATATACGACGACCGCAGTGGTCCGTAGCGTCGGCGTCGTGCTCTTCGTTTCGGGCATCGTGTGTGGATGGACGGTGGCGGGCGAAGCGGCGGGCGGCGTGGGCATGGCGTGCTTCGGCCTGGTCCTGGCACTGAGCGGCGCGATGCGACAGGAGCCACCGCGCGACGCCGCCACCGGCTGACTCCTCGAAGCGGCTCGCAGGCGCGGCATGAACAGCCGCCATGCGCCAGGTGGCAGACGCGAAGTTGTCGACCGGCCAGACGCGGTCGAAACGATGCGCCGGCCAGATCGACGCCGTCGTGTCGTGACCTGCCGCTTGACGAGGGCGCGCACCGCTGCACGGTTTCACCGCGGTACCGATGATCATCGGCCGAGGGCGAGCTTCGACCGGCGATGTCGCGCCACCTCGCCGCTCTGCGCGGTCCGTCGCGGTTGGTCGCGGTCCGTCGCCGCTCGTCGCCGCTCGTCGCCGCTCGTCGCCGCTCGTCGCCGATCAGTCCGAGGCACCGGCCGCGGCCCGCGGTGCAGTGCGCAGTTCCTCGACCAGATCCCGCTTCCACCACTTGGCGAAAAAGGTCGTGGCGTGCCCGGCCGTCTCGTCGCTGGCGGGAATCAGCAGCAGGCGACCGTGGCCGATGCGCTTCAGGCCCCGTTCGACGGTGCCGAGCTCCGGCGGGTTGCGCTCGTCGTCGGCCGAGTTGATCGCGAGCACGCGGGCGGTGATCTTCTCGAGACCCGCCGACGGATCGAAGTCGCGCGACGCGTCCCACTGGAACAGCACGTCGTTGGCATCGGCGAGGAAAGGCGCGGCGAGACGCTGGTCCACCAGCACGTCGGCCCGCTCGCCGGTGGGCGCCTGCTTCTGCAGCGCCTGGTTGCCACCGCTGGTCGCGAAGTTGAAGAACACCGTCGCGACCCGCGCGCTCCGCGGCTGCTTCGCGTAGTCGCCGCCCCGCCAGTCGGGATCGTTGCGGATCGAGTCGACGATCAGTCGCCGCAGCATCCAGTTGCGGCCCGCCATCGGCGCCGGCTGCGACGCCATCGGCACCACGAGGTCGATGAAGGCGGGATGACGCTCGGCGTACAGCCAGGTCTCCATGCCGCCCATCGAGTTGCCGATCACGACGCGCAGGTGACGAATGCCGAGGTGTTCGACGACGAGGCGATGGACCGCGTCGACCAGGTCCTGGTAGTCGTACTTCGGGAACGCCGCGCGCAGGCCGTCGGACGGCTTGCTCGATCCGCCGTGGCCGATCGCATCGGGCAGGATCACGTAGTAGCGGCTCGCGTCGAGCGGTTGTCCGGGTCCGAACAATTCGCCGCCGAACGGCGGCGACAGCATCATCGTCCCCGAGCCGCCGGTACCGTGCAGGATCAGCACCGGCTCGCCGGACGGGTCGCCGAGCGTCGTGTAGTGGATGCGCAGTGCGGGCAGCACCTCGCCGCCGTGGAAGCGGAAGTCGCGGACGGTCCAGTCGGCCTCCGTCGGGGTCGGCGGCGCGGCCGCGGCGCGGCCGAGCAGCATCGCCAGGATCGAGGCGACCACGAGACAGCGCATGGCTCGCATCATCTTCCCCTGCCGTCTTTGCTCGGTACCGGAGCACTAGCCGGACCGCGACCGGCGACGAGCGCAGGCGATGCGCCGCAATCCGTCCGCGCGACGGGTACCGTCGCAGCGGCGAGCGACGCGCTCGGGTCCGGCGGCACTGCGCCCGTCGACGCGTCGTCGCCGCCTGCCCAGCCGTGACGGAAGCGTTTCGCGATCCGCCGACCGAGCCAGGTCTCGATCAGCGGACTGGCGAGGCCCACGTACCAGCACCATTGCGCCTTCTCCGGCGACTGCGGCGCGATGAACAACGCGACTGAGAACAGCGCGATGACGCCCGCCAGCCCGGCCCAGTCCTGGGTCACGACGACCCGTCCCGGCGTATGGCGGATCGCGGCCAGCCGGAACAGCAGCGCCACCAGGGTCAGCATCAGGAGGTTGAGGCCGTAGACCACGGTGGACGTCGCGTTGAGCCGGTTGAGCGCGAACAGGTCGGTCGATACAGGCAGCAGGATCAGCGCGAGCAGGAAACAGAAGTGCGCGGCGATCAGGCCCGGCCCGGTCGTGCGCACGTGGCGGAAGTAGCGCCAGTGGCCGAGCCAGAAGGCCGACGCCACGATCACGCTCAGCAGCACCGCGCCGACGCCTTCGACGAAGTGGACGAAGGCCGTCGTGCCCCACGCGTCGACGGTCAGGCGGGTCACCGGCACGGCGCGCGCGTTGAGCGTGATCGACACGGCGAAGACGCTGTCGCCGATCATCGACAGGCGGCGGAGCTCGAAGGCGCGAATCATCGGGTGGAGCCGGTCGGGCGGATCGGACGGATGGTCGTCATGTCGTGATTGTCGCCTGCCGGCGTCGCCCGGTCCCGCGCGTCTGCCGAGCGTCGCGTCGTGATCGGTACCCGTCGATCGCGACACGTCGCCGAAGCGGCTGGACGCGAGCCGTCCGCGCACCACCGAGATCGCGAGGCGCGTCCACGCGAGCGCCGGGTCGGCCTCGGCTCCGCGCAATGCCAGGCATTGCCGCAAGCAGAGGAGCACGTCGCTCGTCTTTCCGTTTCGTGCAGGGCCTTGCCCGGGTGCTGCAAGCCGAAGTCGAGCAGCGGGTGCAGGCTCGCGGTCGCTCGACAGGCGTCGACCGTCCGACGCAGGAGCGCGACGGCCTCGTCGCTCGCCCGCGGTGGGACAGCACCTGACCGAGCCGGATGCGAGCGACCGTCGACGCGCGCGACCAGCCGGCCGCATCGAACACGGCGAGCGCGTCCGACAAGAGTCCCTCGGCGCGCTGCGGCTCGCCCGGCATCGTCCGCAGGCGCGCCGCGCGACTGTTCCGGGTCGCTGTTCCAGGTCGCCGCCCGGCCCGGCGTCGCAGCCCCGGCAGCCTGTGTTTCGCAGGCGTCCGCGCGACGCTCCATCGCCTGCTCATCGACCGGCACCGCGCGCAGCGCGACGCGGTCGATGGTGTAGCGGGTTCCGGACGGATCGGC
>CAHJXF010000319.1 GCA_903644065.1 Betaproteobacteria bacterium | reverse complement strand
CCGGTCGCCGCCTCGCCGGTCGCGACCTCGCCTTCGACCGGTGCGCCTTGGCAGCCGTCGGCCCCCTCGACCCGTGCCGTCAGGCAGAGCAGGACCAGCGCGGCGGCGCCGGCCGTGCGCCCCGCGACCCGCTCAGATCCCCAGCGCATCGCGATTCGATCTGAGCAGCACGGTGAAGTCGGTCATGTGCTGTCGCGCGAACGCCCGAGCCTCGCACTCGAACCGGTTGTTTCGATAGCCGTACTTCAACGACTCGACGACATAGCGAAAGACCGTGAGCGTGCCGGCGTTCCACTGCCGCAACACATGGAAGTATTCGTGCAGCACCAGTTCGGGGTCCGCGGCGAAGGCACGACCCGGACCGGCCAGATGGATGGCGTCGGTCCGTGTCGTGGCCACGACGCCGCGGCCGTGCAGGCGCGCGAAGCGGGAGTGTTCGACGATGCGCACGGTGTCGATCGCTTGCCGGGAGGCGTCGAAGATCCGGGCGAGGGCATCGCGCATCGGCTGCGGCGGGACGAACACGCGAGACATGCGGTGCGGGCCGTCGTCGGAGTCAGCGCGGTCGCGTCGTTCGCGGCGACCGCGTCAGACTTTCCGGACCGGGGCCGGGTAGCCGGCGACCGTCGCGTCGCTGGTCAGCAGCGTGACGCCTTCCGTGATGGCTTGCGCGAGCAGCAGCCGGTCGAACGGATCCTTGTGCAGAGGGGGCAGGCCCTCGGTGGTCGAGGCGTGTTCGCTCGAGATCGATAGTTCCTGATCGTTGTCGAGCAGCCCTCGCTTCAGCAGCCGTGCGTCGACCCGGAAGTCGGCGCGACCGGGCGAATGCTTGATGGCGACTTCCCGGAAGCTCGCCGCACTGAACAGAAGGTCGTTGTCCGCGTCGGCGATCAGGCGACGAGCAGCGACGGACAATCGCCTGCTGCGAGCCGCGGCCCACAGCAACAAGTGCGTGTCCAGCAGCAATCTCATGTCCGCTCGGTGAACCGTCGTTCGATCTCGTCGCCGCCCATCGTGTCGTCATCGGGCACGTCGATCTGGCCGGCCATGAAGCCGATGCGTCGCGGTGTCGTGGCCGCTTCCAGCGCCACGACCTTGACCAACGGCTTGCCCGCGCGGGCGATGATGAACGGCTCTCCGTTCGCCGCCTGCTCGACTAGTCTTGAAAGCTGGGTCTTCGCCTCGTGGATGTTGAAGCTGCGCAAGTGAGTCCGGTGGACTAAGTCGACCGGACCCACTCTAGACGGAAGGCTCGTGGCGCGCAATCGCGCCCTGCTTGCCGTCCGGCGCGACGCGGCGTCACTGGAACGCCTGGATCCCCGTGATCGCGCGGCCGAGGATCAGCGCATGGATGTCGTGCGTGCCCTCGTAGGTGTTGACGACCTCGAGGTTGACGAGGTGACGCGCCACGCCGAACTCGTCGGACATGCCGTTGCCGCCCATCATGTCGCGCGCCAGCCGGGCGATGTCGAGCGACTTGCCGCAACTGTTGCGCTTCATGATCGACGTGATCTCGACCGATGCGCTGCCTTCGTCCTTCATGCGGCCGAGCCGGAGGCAACCCTGGAGCCCGAGCGCGATTTCGGTCTGCATGTCGGCCAGCTTCTTCTGAATCAGCTGGTTGGCCGCGAGCGGCCGGCCGAACTGGTGCCGGTCGAGCACGTACTGCCGGGCGCGGCTCATGCAGTCCTCGGCCGCGCCGAGCGCGCCCCACGCGATGCCGTAGCGTGCCGAGTTCAGGCACGTGAACGGGCCTTTCAGGCCGCGCACGTCGGGGAACGCGTTTTCCTCCGGACAGAACACCTCGTCCATCACGATCTCGCCGGTGATCGACGCCTTGAGACCCACCTTGCCGTGGATCTTCGGCGCCGACAGGCCGCGCATGCCCTTGTCGAGGATGAAGCCGCGGATCGCGCCTTCGTCGTCCTTGGCCCACACGACGAACACGTCGGCGATCGGCGAGTTCGAGATCCACATCTTGGCGCCCGACACCGAGTAGCCGCCGTCGACCTTCTTCGCCCGCGTGATCATCGAGCCCGGGTCGGAGCCGTGATTGGGCTCGGTCAGGCCGAAGCAGCCGATCCACTCGCCGGTCGCGAGCTTCGGCAGGTACTTCTGCTTTTGCGCCTCGGTGCCGAACGCGTTGATCGGCACCATGACGAGCGACGACTGCACGCTCATCATCGAGCGGTAGCCCGAGTCGACGCGTTCGACCTCGCGCGCGATCAGGCCGTAGGCCACGTAGTTGAGGCCGGGTCCGCCGTACTGCTCGGGGATGGTCGGTCCGAGCAGGCCGAGCTCGCCCATCTCGCGGAAGATCGCCGGGTCGGTGGTCTCGTTGCGAAACGCCTCGACGACCCGCGGCGCCAGCTTGTCGGTGCAATAGCGGCGCGCGGCCTCCTGGATCATGCGCTCGTCGTCGCTCAACTGGGCGTCGAGCAGCAGCGGGTCGTCCCACTGGAAACGGGCCTTCAGATGATGGGCGAGGTCGGGTGCGTTCATGGCGTTCTCGTTCGAAGCGGTAAAGCGCGATTCTAGGCTCTCGGCGAGACGCGAGGAGGCGGACGAGCGAACCGCAGTGGCAAGACGCCGACCCGTGCTCCTCTCGCGGCACCGGCGATTCGACGCTGCCCCTTTTTGCTATCGTGCCGCTCGGGCGCTCGCACCTCCTGCTCGAGCGAGCGGGCCGCCGCGCGTCGCACCGCCTGCGCGACCGCACTGCGATCCGTCCGTCCCTCAACCCCGAATGGCATGGAAGACAAATGAAATTTCCAGTTCTCGCAGGCCTCGTGTTTTTCACCGTCGCCGCCGCAGCGCAGACGACCGGACGCGCTCCCCATCGAGTCGATGCCGAAACGGCGACCGGGACCCTGGTTTCCGGCGTGCCGTCCGATGCCATGGCGCGCTGCAACGACGGCATGTTCAGCAAGGCCACGAGCAAGGCGAGTGCTTGCGGCGCCCATGGCGGGCTCAAGATCTGGTACGGCGACAACAACGATGGCCATCCGGCCGGGCCCGCGCCCGCCAGCGTGTCGAACGAGCCCGATCGAGCGGTCGGTCGGCTCGTCAGCGGCATCCCGTCCGACGCGACCGCGAAGTGCAGCGACGGGACGTTCAGCAAGGCCGGCAAGAAGGAAACCGCCTGCACGGAGCACGGCGGCCTGGCGATCTGGTACCCCGGCAACTGACCGCGCGTTCGAGCCGCTCGGCGTCATCGCCAGGAAGCGACGTTTCGGGACTTCCATCGATGGGACCGGACCTGGTGATCGCCGAAGACCGTCAGTGGCCGTCGTGGCGACCGGGAGCGACGCGGTCGAGCCGTCCGCCCGCGGGCGCGGCGTCGAGGTCGAGCGAGCCCGCCGGTCGGCATCGTTCCGGGCGATGACGGCGGTCGAGGTCCGTCGTGCAGTGGTGCCCGGTGAGCTGTCGTGCGTTCGCGCGCTGTTCGACGAGTACGCCGCGAGCCTCGACATCGATCTGTCGTTCCAGGGCTTCGCCGAGGAACTCGCCTCGCTGCCGGGCCGCTATGCGTCGCCGGCGGGCGGCCTGTGGCTGGCGTGGCTCGACGGCGAGGTCGCGGGCTGCATCGGACTGCGTCCGCTCGACGGCCCGGTCGGCGAGCTCAAGCGCCTCTACGTGCGCCCCGCCCACCGGGCGAGCGGCCTCGGACGCCTGCTGGTCGAGGCGGCGCTGGCGCATGCCGACGCCGCCGGATACGCGCGCGTCCGCCTCGATACGCTGCCGTCGATGGCGGGAGCGATCGCGTTGTACCGCTCGCTGGGGTTCGCGCGGATCGAGGCCGACCACGATCATCCGATCGTCGGCACGCTGTTCATGGAACGGCTCATGCGATGAGGCCGATGCCCATCGCGAGAACGAGACGCCCTCGGCTTCGGCCTTCGCGGGGCGACGAAGCGGAGTGAATCGCTTGATGCCGGGTGGGGCAGGTCGCCCGATGCTCGGTCGTTACGCGTCGACCATCTCGGCATCGTCGTCCCGGCGCAGGCCGGGACCCAGGTTCGTGCGTCATCGATCGACGAGCCACTTGGGCCCCGGCCTTCGCCGGGGGGACGAAGCGGG
>CAHJXF010000318.1 GCA_903644065.1 Betaproteobacteria bacterium | reverse complement strand
CGACGGTCGTCGACGGCGGGACCGCATCGATCGGCGAGCCGTCGGAAGCCGCGGAATCGGACGGCGCGTAGCCGCCGGTGGCGGCGCAGCCGGTCACCAGCACGACGGCACCGATCGCGACCACACGGAGCGCGGCGAGGAAGCCGCTGGAGAGCGTTTGCATCGAGAACCTTTCTGTGGACGGCAGCGAGCCGGCGCCGGTGGAAGCCACGGCGCGCCGGCGCCGGCATCGACCGTTCAAAACGCATCCTTCCAGCGGCGCAACGCGGTGAAGGTCGCGAGCGGCGACGCGGCCGCCCCGGCTTCCCTTCGCTCGGCGGCCCGGCGGACCGCCGCTTCGGCGACCCGCAGGAAGGGATTGGTGGACCGTTCGAGCGCGATCGACGACGGCAGCGTCGGCCGATCGAGCCGCCGCTCCGCCTCCGCTTCGGCGACGCGACGCGCCAGCGCGTCGTTGTCCGGCTCGACCGCGACGGCGAAGCGCAGGTTGGCCACGGTGTATTCGTGGGCGCAGTACACGCGGGTGGCGGCCGGCAGCGCCGCGAGCTTGCCCAGCGACGCGTGCATCTGCGCCGCTGTGCCCTCGAACAATCGGCCGCACCCCGCCGCGAACAGCGTATCGCCGCAGAACAACAGCGGTTCGTCCGTCGCATCGCTCGACACGAACGCGATGTGGCCGCGGGTGTGGCCGGGGATGTCGAGGACCTCGAACGACGCGGCGATCGACGGAAGATCGACCCGGTCGCCTTCCTTCAACCGGACGGTGACGCCGTCGATCGCTTCGCCGGCCGGGCCGTAGACGGGCAGCGCCGCGCCGGGCCGTCGGGCCAGCAGGGCCGGCACGCCGCCGACGTGATCGGCATGGTGGTGCGTGAGTAGAATGGCGCGCAGCGTCAGTCCCAGGTCGGCCAGCGCCGTCTCGACGGGTAGCGCGTCGCCCGGGTCGACGATCACCGCCTCGTGCCCACGACTCAGCAGCCAGACGTAGTTGTCGCGAAACGCGCGGACCGGCTTGATGGTCAGCGGCAGCGAGGCGACGTCACCGCTCATCGAACCTCTTCGCGCATGGATGGATCGTCATCAACGAACTCGACTCCTCGGGATGGCAGGGTCGCCCGGACCGGTCGATGACCGGGTGCGGCGGGCGGAACGAGCGCCTCGGCGTCTGCCGGCGGCAGCGATCGGGGGCGAGGCGAGGCGGAATGCGGACGACGCCGGGGACGGGACCATGAGGGGCGACGGCGCAGACGACGGCACCGACGGCGCTGCGGTCACGCCCGGGACGCGTCACAGCGAATCGATTATAGCGTTGTCGGAATGGCTCGAGACCGCCCCCGGCCGCTACGTGCTCGGCTGGGAGCAGGCGCAGTTCGACGCGCTGGTCGCGGACATCTTCGGCTTCAACGCGGTGCAGATCGGCCTCCTGGAGCTGCCCGCGCTGCGCCACAACCGCATGCCGTTCGTCTTCGCGGCCGGCGAGCCGTCGAGCGCTCAGGGGATCGTGGACGACTGCGACCGAACGCCGCTGCGGGCCCACGTCGAGGTGCGCCTCGAGGAGTTGCCATTCGCCTCGCAGAGCATCGACCTGCTCGTGCTGCCGCACGCGCTGGAGTTCGCGGACGACCCGCATCACGTGCTGCGAGAGGTCGAACGGGTGCTGATGCCGGAGGGGCACGTCGTCATCAGCGGCTTCAATCCGATCAGCCTGTGGGGCCTGCGCCAGGTCATCGGTCGCTCGTTCGACGCGCCGTTCCTGCCGCTCGAGGGCCAGTTCCTCGCGCTGCCGCGGCTGAAGGACTGGCTGAAGCTGCTCGGCTTCGAGGTGCATCGCGGCCAGTTCGGCTGCTACCGGCCGCCGTTCAACGCGGAGCGCTGGCAGGCGCGCTTCGGCGTGATGGAACGCGCCGGCGAGCGCTGGTGGTCGTACTGCGGGGCGATCTACATGGTCCACGCCATCAAGCGCGTGCAGGGCATGCGCCTGGTCGGACCGGTGCGGAAGGAGCGCAAGCGCGTGCCGGCGACGCTGCAGCCGACGGCCAATCGTTCGCACGACATCGCGACGCGAAGCCCGGCGGATGCGGGCTTCGAGCCGCGAAGCCGCGCCGGAGAGCGGCATGACCCGGCCTGACGTCGAGATCTTCTCCGACGGGGCCTGCAAGGGCAATCCGGGGCCCGGCGGCTGGGGCGCGGTCCTGCGCTTTCGCGCGGTCGGCGACGGCGAGGTGCACGAGCGGGAACTGCACGGCGGCGACGCGGCCACGACCAACAACCGCATGGAGCTGACCGCTGCGATCCGCGCGCTCGAAGCGTTGAAGCGGCCGTGCCGCGTGGTGCTGCACACCGACTCGAAGTACGTGCTGCAGGGCATGACCGAATGGATCGCCGGCTGGAAGAAGCGCGGCTGGGTCAACGCGGCGAAGCAGCCGGTCAAGAACGTGGACCTGTGGCTGCAGCTCGAAGCCGCCTGCGCGCCGCACGAGATCCGCTGGCAGTGGGTCCGCGGCCATTCGGGACACGTCGAGAACGAGCGCGCCGACGCGCTCGCGAACCTCGGCGTCGAGTCGCTGCAACGCTGAGCCCGCGACCTCGACGCGGCGCCGCGCCGCCGCTGAGTTGCAGCCGAGTTGCAACCGCGTTGCAGCCGAGTTGCAGCCGCGTTGCAGCCGAGTTGCAGCCGAGTTGCAGCTGCACCTCAGCCGGGTCGCAGCCGCGTTGCAACCGGTTCACGGCCGGAGTGCATGCTAAATTCGACCCGCTTCGACGGCGACCCCGCGGTCGTGCACCCGTGCCGAAGCGCTCGCGACAAGAGGCTCATGCGACAGATCGTCCTGGACACCGAAACCACCGGCCTCAATCCGAAGACCGGGGACCGCATCATCGAAGTGGGTTGCGTCGAACTGGTCAACCGGCGCCTGACCGGCAGTACGTTCCACCACTACGTCAATCCCGGGCGCGACAGCGAGCCCGGTGCGCTCGCGGTGCACGGCCTCACCACCGACTTCCTGCGCGACAAGCCGAGGTTCCACGACATCGTCGACGGCCTCTGCGACTTCGTCAGCGGCGCCGAGATCCTGATCCACAACGCGTCGTTCGACGTCGCCTTCCTCGACGAGGAACTGGCGCGCATCGAGCGGCCGGTCTGGACCCATCACTGCGGCGGCATCGTCGACACGCTGGCGATGGCGCGCGAGCTGCATCCGGGCAAGCGCAACAGCCTCGACTCGTTGTGCGAACGCTACGGCGTGTCGAATGCGCACCGCACGCTGCACGGCGCGTTGCTCGACGCCGAGCTGCTCGCCGAGGTGTATCTCGCCATGACGCGCGGCCAGGAGAGCCTGGTGATCGACATCGCGCCGCGCATCGTGGTGCAGCCCGGCTGGGTGGCGGTCGATCGCGGCACGCTGATCGTGATCCGGGCCGACGCCGCCGAGGAGGACGCGCATCGCGCGACGCTCGACGCCATCGCGCGCGAGGCGCGCCGGCCGCCGGTGTGGGCCACGCTCGGCGAGCGGACCGCATCGGCCGTCGAGCACTCGGCCGGCGGGATGTAGAGACTCTTCACGGTGGTGCGGTGCCGGTCGGGTCGCCGGCCCACCACGCGTCGCCGATCTCGCCCTGCAGCCAAGCGACGAAGCCGGCCACCTTCGCCGGCACCAGGCGCGGCGACGGGTAGATCGCGTGGATCTCCTGCGACGGCAGCGACCAGTCGTCGAGGATGGACCGGACCGTACCCGACTGCAGCGACGCCTGGGCCACGTAGCGCGGCAGCGCGGCGATGCCGAGGCCGCCGCGGGTCGCGGCCAGCAGGGCCGACAGGTTGTTCGAGCGGAGCGGTCCGCGGACGTCGATCGGCTGCGCGCGACCGTCCGCGCCGGTGAACAGCCACCGCGCATCGCCCTGCACGGTGCTATAGACCAGCGCGTCGTGCTCGGCGAGCGCGGCCGGATCGCGCGGCGCGCCGCGCCGTGCCAGGTAGTCCGGCGCGGCCACGACCACCCACGGATTGACGCCGAGGAAGCGCGACCCGAGCGACGAGTCGGCGAGCGGACCCATGCGGATCGCGACGTCGATCCCCTGTTCGACGAGATCGA
>CAHJXF010000317.1 GCA_903644065.1 Betaproteobacteria bacterium | reverse complement strand
CGCAGCCGGCGCTGACGGCGATCGCTCGCATCAAGCCGAGCGCCGGTGAAGTCGCCGCCAACCCGCGTTCGCGCTCCGCGGTCCTGCGGGTCGCCGAGCGCACGCTCGCGCCGCGCATCGCATCGCCCGCGGAGCGGAGCGGCCGTCGATGACCCGGCTGAGCGCGGTCTTCGCGTTGTTGCTGGTGCTGTCGGGCCTGTCGCTGGTCTCGTCGCAGTACCGCGCGCGCCAGCTGTTCATCGATCTCGACCGCGCACGCATCGCGGCGCGCAAGCTCGACGTGGAGTGGCGCACCCTGCAGCTCGACCAGACCAACTATTCGAAGCACAGCCTGATCGAGTCCGCGGCCGAGCACGACCTCCGCATGCTGCGGCCGAGCCAGCGTCGCATCCAGTACCTCAACCTTCCGGACCACCCCGACGGCAGCAAGACCTCGACCCTGCCGTCCGGGTCCGTCGCCGCAGGATCAGCGCCATGAAGAGCGTCCGTTTCCATGCCAGCCCGGTGCTTGCCGTGCGCCTGCCGGCGTGGCGCTCGCGCGCCGTCCTGTGCGCGCTGTTCCTCGCCTTCATCGCGTTGCTGCTGCGCGCGATCTACCTGCAGGCGTTCTCGACCGGTTTTCTGCAGACCCAGGGCGAGCAGCGCTACCTGATGACGGTCGAGATGCCGGCGACCCGCGGCAAGATCACCGACCGCAACGGCGACGTGCTGGCGTCGTCGATCCCGGCCTATTCGGTGGGCGTCGAGATCGAGGACATCGACGCGTCGCCGGCCGAGATCGCCGAGGTCGCGAAGCTGCTGGACCTGCCGCTCGCCGAAGTGCGCCGCAAGATCGCCGACCCGGTGCGCCGCTTCGTCTACCTGAAGCGTCAGGTCCCGGCGCCGGCCGCCCAGGCCGTCGCCCGGCTCGGGCTGCCGGGCTTTCGCCAGCAAAAGGAGTTCCATCGCGAGTATCCGCAGGGCGAGATCATGGCCCACGTGGTGGGCTACACCAACGTGGACGACGCCGGCCAGGAAGGCATCGAACTGGCGTGGCAGAAGTCGCTCGCCGGGCTCGACGGCAGCCGTCGCGTGATCCGCAACCGGCTCAACCAGCCGATCGAGGACGTCGCCAGCATCCGCGTGCCGCACGACGGCACCGACCTGACGCTGTCGATCGACAGCCGCCTGCAGTACCTCGCGTTCACCGAGCTCAAGAAGGCCGTGGACTTCCATCACGCGAAGGCCGGCGCCATCGTCGTGCTCGACGTGCGGACCGGCGAGGTGCTGGCGCTCGCCAACCTGCCGACCTACGACCCCAACGACCGGCGGAAACTGACCGGCGAGATGCTGCGCAACCGCGTCCTGACCGACACCTACGAGCCGGGCTCGACGCTGAAGCCGTTCACGATCGCGCTGGCGCTCGACCGCGGCATCGTCAAGCCCGACACGCTGATCCAGACCGCCGGCGGCAAGTACACGATCGGCACCAACACCATCAGCGACACGCACGCGCATGGAGCCATCTCGGTCGAGGAGGTGATCAAGGTGTCGTCGAACATCGGCGCCGCCAAGATCGGCCTGCGCATGCAGCCGCAGGACATGTGGCAGATGTTCAACGCGTCCGGGCTCGGGCAGGCGCCCAAGTGGGGCTTTCCCGGCGCCGCCGCGGGCCGCGTGCGGCCCTACGCCAAGTGGCGGCCGATCGAGCAGGCGACGATGTCGTACGGCATGGGCCTGTCGGTGTCGCTGATCCAGATCGCCCGGGCCTACACGATGTTCGCGCGCGACGGCGAGATGGTGCCGCTGACTTTCTTCAAGAGCGAACGATCCGCCGCCGCGTCGCCGCTGGTGCCCGGCACGCCGGTGATCTCGCCCACCACCGCGCGCGAGATGCGCCACATGCTCGAGATGGCGGCCGGCCCCGGCGGCACGGCGCCGAAGGCCCAGGTGATGGGCTATCGCGTGGCCGGCAAGACCGGTACCGCGCACAAGCTCAACGCGCACGGGGTCTACGACAACGCGCGCTACGTCGGTTCGTTCGTCGGCTTCGCGCCGGTGTCCAATCCGCGCATCGTCGTCGCGGTGATGGTCGATGAGCCGTCGAACGGCATCTACTACGGCGGCGACGTCGCGGCACCGGTATTCTCGGCGGTCGTCGGCGGCGCGTTGCGGACGCTGAACGTCGAGCCCGACTCGCCGATCAAGTCGCTGATCATCCCGACCGACGGCCTGAAGGACGCGCTTTGAACGTGCGCCTCGCGAGCATCGTTTCGAGGATCGCACCGTGATCCGCGTCGGCCGCGGCCCGGGCCTGCTCGAGGCACCGAAGCGGGCGCCCGTGCGGACCGTCCACGCCGCGGCGCAATGGCTGTCGCGGGTCGTGCGGCCGGGTGCGCAGCTGACGTCCGACTCGCGCACGTTGCAGGCCGGCGACGTCTTCTTCGCGATCCAGGGCGCGCAGTACGACGGACGCCGCTTCATTCCCGATGCGATCGCGCGCGGCGCGGCGGCGGTGGTCTACGACGCCACTGCCTTCGCCTGGCAGGATGCGTGGCGGGTGCCGAACCGGCCCGAGCGCGAACTCAAGCGCACCGCCGGAACCATCGCCGCCGACTGGTACCGCCGGCCCGCCGACGGCCTGCTCACGATCGGCGTCACCGGCACCAGCGGCAAGACGTCGACGGCGCTGTGGGTCGCGCACGCGCTGGGCTCGCTCGGCCATCGCACCGTGATGGTCGGCACGCTCGGCATCGGCTTTCCCGACGAGCTGGTCGACAGCGGCATGACGACGCCCGACCCGGTGATGCTGCAGCGACGCCTGCGGGCGCTGGTCGACGCCGGCGCCACGGCGCTCGCCATCGAGGTGTCGTCGATCGGGCTCGAGGAAGGGAGGGTCGACGACATGCTGTTCGACGTCGCGGTCTTCACCAACCTGACGCGCGACCACCTCGACTACCACGGCACGATGGGCGACTACGAAGCCGCCAAGCGCCGCCTGTTCACGTGGCCGGGCCTGGTCGGTGCCGTCGTCAACGCCGACGATGCGGCGGGCGAGCGCTTCGCGGCGCTCGCGGCGGCGAGCGGCATCGACGTCATCCGCACGTCGGCCCGCGGTTCGGCCGAGGCGGAGTTGCGCGCCCGCAAGGTGTCGGTGCGCGCCGACGGGCTGGCGTTCGAGATCTTCGGCGCGTTCGGCGTGCGCCAGGTCCACACCGACTTCATCGGCAACTTCAACGTGTCGAACCTGCTCGGCGTGATCGGCGTGCTGCTGGCGGTCGACGTCCCGATCGATGCCGCGCTACACGCGTTGCAGGCGCTCCGGCCCGTCCCGGGGCGGCTCGAGCGCGTCGACGTCGCCCCGGGCGAGCGCCCGGGCGGCATCGCGGCGCCGATGGTGCTGGTGGACTACGCGCACAAGCCCGACGCGCTCGAGAAGGCGCTCAACGCGTGCCGGCCGATCGTCGACGCCCGCGGCGGCGAATTGGTCGTGATCTTCGGCTGCGGCGGCGATCGCGACGCCGGCAAGCGCCCGATCATGGGCGAGATCGCGGCACGCCTCGCCGACCGCGTCGTCGTCACCAGCGACAACCCGCGCACCGAGGACGCGTCGTCGATCATCGACCAGATCGTCACCGGCATCGGCAACCTCGGCTTCAACCCGCTCAACTCCGGCTACACCGGCCTGTCGCTCGACGAACGCGTGCGCGTGGAGCCGGATCGCCGCGTCGCCATCTACGAAGCCGTCGCGCTCGCCCAGGCCGCCGACGTCGTGGTGATCGCGGGCAAGGGGCACGAGAGCTACCAGGAGATCGACGGCCAGCGGCAACCGTTCTCGGACGTCGAGGTCGCGCTCGAAGCGTTGCGTCGCGAACGACGCAGCGCCGATCGCGACGCGGAGTCGCGCGCATGCTGACCCTGGGCGAAGTGGCGCTGCTGACGCACGGCGAGCTGTCGGCGGCGGCCGACGACGGGTCGCGGCGCGTCGCGGCCGTGACGACGGACAGCCGCAACGTTGCGCAGGGCGCGCTGTTCGTCGCGTTGACCGGCGAGCGCTTCGACGGGCACGCGTTCGTCGACGCGAGCTCGTCGCTGTCGTGGTCACTCGCCGCTGCTGCCTGGGCCGAGCGCGGCAACAGCAGGGTCGCCGCTGT
>CAHJXF010000316.1 GCA_903644065.1 Betaproteobacteria bacterium | reverse complement strand
CGGCCTCGATCTGCTCGTGCAGCGGACCGGGCAGGCTGGCGTTGCCCTTGCCGAGGAAGCCGAGGTTCATCGGATAGGCCTCGGCCGCCTGCAGCATATTGGCGAGGTGCCACGGACCCGGCGTCACGGTGGTCGCGAAGGTGCCGGTCGCGGGACCGGTGCCGCCGCCCAGCATCGTCGTCGTGCCCGACATCAGCGCGTCGTCGATCTGCTGCGGGCAGATGAAGTGGATATGGCTGTCGACGCCGCCCGGCGTGACGATCAGGCCTTCGCCGGCGATGATCTCGGTACCCGGCCCGATGACGATGTCGACGGCCGGCTGGATGTCCGGGTTGCCGGCCTTGCCGATGCGCGCGAAGCGTCCGTCCTTGATCGCGATGTCGGCCTTGACGATGCCCCAGTGGTCGACGATCAGCGCGTTGGTGATCACCGTGTCGGCGACGTCCGCGGACATCCGCTGGCTCTGGCCCATGCCGTCGCGGATCACCTTGCCGCCGCCGAACTTCACTTCCTCGCCGTAGGTCGTGTGGTCGCGCTCGACCTCGATGACGAGCGCGGTGTCGGCGAGCCGCACCCGATCGCCGGTGGTCGGCCCGTACATCTCCGCGTAGGCCCGACGCGTGATGCGCGTGCTCATCGGCTGCCTGCCGACGCCGCGTCCAGCGGACCCATGATCGCGCCGTTGAAACCGTGGACGATGCGGTCGCCGGCCAGCGCCACCAGTCGCACGGTGCGCGACTGGCCCGGCTCGAAGCGCACCGCCGTGCCGGCCGCGACGTCGAGCCGGAAGCCGCGCGCGGTCGCGCGGTCGAAGTCCAGCGCGTCGTTGACCTCGAAGAAGTGGAAGTGCGAGCCGACCTGCACCGGTCGGTCGCCGCGATTGGCGACGACGACGGTCGCGGTCTCCCGGCCCGCGTTGAGCTCGATCTCGCCGGGCGCGGCGATCAGTTCACCGGGAATCATGGCGTATCCGCGGGTTCATGCGACGGGGTGATGGACCGTCACCAGCTTCGTGCCGTCCGGGAAGGTCGCCTCGACCTGGATGTCGGGAATCATCTCCGGCACCCCGTCCATCACGTCGTCGCGGCCCAGCAGCGTGGTGCCGAAGTGCATCAGGTCGGCGACGCTGCGGCCGTCGCGCGCACCTTCCAGGATCGCGGCCGAGATGAAGGCCACCGTCTCCGGATAGTTGAGCTTCAGGCCGCGCGCCCGCCGTCGCTCGGCGACCAGCGCCGCGGTGAACAGCAACAGCTTGTCCTTCTCGCGCGGCGTCAGTTCCATGGAGTGCCTTCGGGTGACCGGTTCATGTCCGCGTCGGATCGCCGCGATCAGGTCGCCCAGATGCGCGGTATCGCCGGCCGGGGCGCCTGCGACGGCCGGATTATCGTCCACAGGGACTGGAACAGGTCGCGCACGTCCTCGGCCGAGTCGCCGAGGACCCGGGCGACGATCAGGCCGTCGGCGAGTCGGGTGACGCCGGCGCGAGGGCGCGCCATCGTCGCTTCGCGACAGCGTTCGAGGTCGGCGTCGGACGGCACGGTCCCCCAGGCCCACAACACGCCCGCCACCGAGTGGCCGTTCCAGCCGACCGGCGAGGCCAGCAGCGCATCGCTGCCGGCGAGCCTGGCGCGCTCGCGCCACACGACGCGGCCATCGCACGACAGCGTCAGGTCCTGCCGCAACACGCCGCGCTCGAAGCGTTCGCCCGACGCACGCCGACCGAGCACGACGATGTCCCAGCCGATGCAGGTCGCGCCGCGTTCGCAGGCGATCGTCGTCGAGGTGGCCGCGTCCGCGCCGTCGAAGACGATGCTCTCCTGCGGCAGCCACTCGAGACAGGCGCCCTTCGCGACGGACAGCTCGACCGACTGCCGGGCGGGCGCCCCGGCGGAGCGGTACCACTTCGCGGCGCCCGGCGTCGTGACCAGCGCGCGGGCCTCGGTGCCGACCCGGACGTCGATCTCGAGGCGATCTCCGCCCGCGATGCCGGCGGGCGGATGGACGACGATCAGGTGCGCGACGCCCGGTCCTTCGGGGTACAGCGGCTTCTGCAGGCGCAACGGACCGTGGTGGCGACGATGCACCGCGACGCTCGCGTCGCCGCGCCGCGCGATGCCGATCTCGAGGCGCGCGTTCCACTGCCGCGTGCCGCCGGCCGTCGGCGGCGCTGGAAGAGGCGGTGCGAAGGGCGGGGCGGGCAGTCGGTCGGCGAAGATCATCGGTCCAGGGTGCGAGGGATCGGCATGCCGCATGATCGCCCGGACGTCCGGGCGACGTGCGCGGCCCCCGCTCGCGGACGCGACGCGAGCGTTCATACCGACAGCAGCTCTCGCACCTCGTCGCCTTCCATCTCGGCCCGGGTCCCCGCACGGACGACGGCGCCCCGCGACAGGACCACGAACTGGTCGGCGAGCGCGCGTGCGAAGTCGTAGTACTGCTCGCAAAGCACGATCGCGATGTCGCCGCGTTCGCGCAGCATGCGGATGACGCGCTCGATGTCCTTGATGATGGACGGCTGTATTCCTTCGGTCGGCTCGTCGAGGATGATCAGCTTCGGGTTGGCGACCATCGCGCGCGCGATCGCGAGCTGCTGTTGCTGACCGCCCGACAGGTCGCCGCCGCGCCGACCGAGCATCGCCTTCAGCACCGGGAACAGCTCGAAGACCTGCGGATCGATGCGCTTCGAGCGGGACGACGACGTCGCCATGCCCATCAGGATGTTCTCCTCGACGGTCAGGCGCGGGAAGATCTCGCGGCCCTGCGGCACGTAGGCGATGCCGCGCGCGGCGCGCGCGTGCGGCGACAGCTTCGTGATGTCGCTCCCCTCGAACACGATGCGGCCGCTCGCGACCGGCAGCACGCCCATGAGGCATTTGAGCAGCGTGGTCTTGCCGACGCCGTTGCGGCCGAGGAGCGCGGTGCAGCGTCCCCGCTCGGCCGTGAGCGACACGCCGCGCAGCGTGTGGCTGCCGCCGTAGTACTGGTCGATGTCGTCGACGTTCAGCATGGGGTGGAAGAATGGGATCCCGGCCTTCGCCGGGATGACACGATCAGAGGTCGCTCGCGACCTGAACGACTTCGATCACCCGTCGACGCATCCTTCTTCGTCGTTCCCGCGAAGGCGGGCCCCACAGGCGTGGGGTGATGGCACGGAGACCGCCGAACGACACTGGGTTCCCGCCTGCGCGGGAACGACGGAGAGGTGGTGTTCGTCATCGCCCCAGGTAGACCTCGATCACCCGCTCGTGCGCCTGCACCTCGTGCATGCGGCCCTCGGCCAGCACCGAACCCTCGTGCAGCACGGTCACCTTGCCGGTCCCGGCGATCGCGGCGACGAAGTCCATGTCGTGCTCCACCACCATCATCGAGTGCTTGCCGCGCAGTTCGTTGAGCAGCTCCGCCGTGCGTTCGGTCTCCGCGTCGGTCATGCCGGCCACCGGCTCGTCGAGCAGCAGCAGCTGCGGCTCCTGGATCAGCAGCATGCCGATCTCGAGCCACTGCTTCTGACCGTGCGACAGCAGGCCCGCGGGGCGTCCCGCCGAGTGCTGCAGGCGGATCAGCTCGAGCATCGCGTCGATCGCGTCGCGCTGCTCGCCGGCCAGGCGTGCGAACAACGTCGGCGCGACGCGCTTGTCGGTCTTCATCGCCAGCTCGAGGTTCTCGTGGACGCTGTGGTTCTCGAAGACGGTGGGCCGCTGGAACTTCCGGCCGACGCCGGCCCGCGCGATCTGCGGCTCGGACAGCCGCGTCAGGTCGATGGTCTGGCCGAAGAACACCGTGCCGCTGTCGGGCCGCGTCTTGCCGGTGATGACGTCCATCATCGTCGTCTTGCCGGCGCCGTTCGGACCGATGACGCAACGCAGCTCCCCGACGCCGATGTCGAGCGTCAGCGCGTTGAGCGCCTTGAAGCCGTCGAAGCTGACGCTGATGCCGTCGAGATACAGGATGGCGCCATGCCGCGTGTCGACACCGTCCTGTCGCAGCACACCGTGGCTGGCGTCCATCGGACGGGTGCCCGGCTCGGCCTCGAAGCCGACCACGTCGCCGTGCTCGATCTTCGCCCGCGGCGCCGGTTCGCCGGTCATTCGGCGACCATCGCGTCGTCGACCAGCGGGGACGACGCGGGGTGGGGCGCGGACA
>CAHJXF010000315.1 GCA_903644065.1 Betaproteobacteria bacterium | reverse complement strand
TGCGGTGCGGTACACCCAACCGACATTGCCCTTCACGTCGTACTTGATGCGGTACCAATCGCCGCGCCGGCCGGTAACGGAAACGCGCGTCCCCTGCAAAACGCGAGCGGTCACCGCGCCGTCACGGCTTGCGGACGCGCGGACCAGCGCGAGATGGCCGCAGGGCACGAGCAGCAACGCGGTCTTGGCGCCGAGCCCCGGCAGCAGCACCACGCCGAACAGCAGCGGCGCGCATGCCGCGCCGGCGATGTTGCAGCCGAGCGCCCGGCCGAAGCTCAGGCCGGCGGCCGACGCGCGTGCGCTCAGCTGACTGAACAGCGCGCCCATCGCGAAGCTCGGCGCGGCGAATGCGACCACCGCCAGCACGCCTTCGCCGGCGAGGGCCGAGGACAGGCCGGCACCGAGCAGGCGGACGACCGCATCGCGGATCGCGTCGCCGAACCACAATGCGACGATGCTGGACAGGCAAGCGAGCGACAGCCCGCCCAGCAGGCGATCGGAGTCGAGGGCCGCATCCGCGTCGCGGCCGACGCGTCGTGTCGACCACCGCCCGAACGCCGTCGCGCCGCCCGCGCTCGCCAGCAGATACACGGCGAGCAGCAACGCGAAGGTGTACACCGTGTCCTCGGCCACCTCGCTCAGGACCCGGACGACGAGGACCTCGTAGCCGATGCCCAGGAGGCCCGTCACGGCGAGCAGCATCGACACCTGCACGGATGCCGTCGGCGCGATCGCTGGCGGCGCGCCCTGCGGCGGCATCCCTGGCGGCGGTTGCCGCCGGCGCCACAGCATCGTCGCGGCCGCACAGGCGAGGTTGCAGGCCACGCACACCGCGGCCGTCCGCGCGAGCCCGAAGGCAGGCAGCAGCCAGAAGGCGGTCGCCAGCGCACCGAGCGTCGCCCCGAACGTGTTCGCCGCGTAGAGCCCGGCGATCGAGCGGGCGCCGCCGCGGGTCCCGACGACCATGCGTTCGATCGCGGGCAACGTCGCGCCCATCGCCGCGGTGGCGGGCAGCAGCACGACGAGGGTGCCGACGAATGCCGATGTCCATTGACCGACCGGCGTCGGGGCCGGTCCGGTCCAGGCGACGATCAGCGCGCCCAGCGGCGCCATGCAGAAGATCAGCAGCGATCCCCACGCGCCGACGACGAGTTCGCAGCCGACGTACCAGCGGGCCGGATGGCGGCTGCGTTCGATGGCCGGGCCGGTGACCGCGGCGCCGAGCGCCAGCCCGCCGAAGAACGCCGTGACGACCGCCAGGATCGCGGCCGTCTCGTGCCCCAGCCACATCGCGCTCTGCTGCGTCCAGACGATCTGATAGCCGAGTCCCGCGAAGCCGGAAGCCAGCATCAGCGCCGTCGCGGCGGCGGCGCGGAGGCCGGCGGGACGTGCCGCCTCGACGGCACCGTCGACCATGCCGGCCCGCGGCATCGACGTCGGCGCGACGCGGGTCATCGCCCCGTCGCCGGCCACCGGCTCGCAGCCATCAGCGATCGAGGCTGATGGTGTAGCCCCACGACTCGAGCCGCGCCGGTATCGCGTTGAACGACAGCGTGATGCGTCGCGACCCTTCGTTCGGCGGGACCGCGTGCATCAGGTAGCTGGGAAACAGCACGAGGTCGCCGACCTGCGGCTGAGGGCTGATCCACTTGTCCGAATTGAATTCGCCGCCTTGCACCCGCGCGTGGTCGTTGCGAAAGATGAAGTCGTTGCCGCCGGGCGACTTCATGAACACGGTGCACGACGACGGATGCGTCGGCGTCAGATAGACCACGCCCGAAACGAAGCTGTTGGCGTGGTTGTGCATCGCCTGGCGACCGCCGCGGTCGAGGACGTTGACCCACATCTCCTTGATCGACCACGGCAACCGCTCGCCGAACAGCAGCGCACCGAAGTCGACCAGCTTCGGTCCGAGCAGCGCGCTCGCTTCGCCGAGCAGCGGATCCGCGCGCGGATGCAACGTCTCGGTATGGGACAAGCGCGGCGACGAGCTGTTGCCCATCACGGCCAGCGTCGTGAACGACGCCACCAGGCGTTCGACGAGCGACGCGGGCAGGGCCGCGGGCGCGCGCAGGAACGCCGTCGGGAACAGTGGGATGACCTCGTCCAACGGGAACTCGTCGATTTCTGCGGCAGCGGCCCGGGGCGGACCGCGACTAGCCGAGGATCGCGACGATCCGCGTCAGCGACCACATCGCGGCGACCGATCCCAGCGCGTACAGCACGGCGGTGCGAAGACGCACCAGCCCGCTCCAGCGACGGGCCACGCTCCACAGCGACCACGCCACCGCGATGGTCGACAGCTGGCCGATCTCGACGCCGACGTTAAAGGTTAGTAGCGCGACCGGCAGGTGGTGGTCCGGCAGGCCGATGTCCTTCAAAGCCCCGGCGAAGCCGAGGCCGTGGACCAGGCCGAAAAGGAAGGCCACGACCGCGGGCCAGCGCCGCGCCAGCGTCTCGCGGTCGTGCAACGCCTCGGCGGCGACCAGCACGATCGACAGCGCGATGCAGGCCTCGACCGGCGGCGAGCGCAGCGTCAGCCAGCCGAGCGCGGCGCTCGCCAGCGTCAGGCTGTGCGCGACGGTGAAGGCCGTGATGGTCCAGAACAGCCGGCGACGGAAGCCGACCAGGAACAACAGTCCGACGACGAACATCAGGTGGTCGACGCCGGTCAGGATGTGCTCGATGCCGAGGACCGTGTAGGTCGACGCGATCTCGCCGATGCCGCGCCGGTCGTCGGCCGACCCGTACAGATGGACGGACGGATGCGCGGCCGTGATCGTGTAGACGCGCGACTGGCCGTCGAGCCACGACACCTTGACCAGCGCCGCCGAATAGCGCCGTCCGACCCCCTCGATCGCCAGCTCGCCGCGAAGACCGCCCTCCCCGCAACGCAGCGTGTTCTCGGTCGCGGCGCACGCCGCGGGCCAGACCGGGACCATGTCCTCGTTGCCCGCCCGCTGCTCGTTGGCGGTCCACAGCCAGAAGAAGTCGCCCGGCGCCGTCTCGCGGACCTCCATCTCCGCCATCGTCATCTCGTGCGCGGATGCGAGCGGCATCGCGAACACGCACGTCAGCCACGCGAGCGCGGCCGCCGCCAGACGACGGCTCATCGCTCGGCCTCGATGCGCACCTTGTACTTTTTCGTCAGCGCGCGGACCGCCGCCGTGCGCTGCTCGGCGGCGGTCGCGTCGGCCCAGTCCATCTGCACGGTGTTGCGGACCACGGCGAAGTCGGCGAGCCGCGACGGCGCGACGGCGTCGAGCCGGATCGCTCGCCACCCGTCGCGCGTCGACATCGCCGTCCACTCGCCGACCGGCCGCCCGGCGAGCGCCCTCGCGAAGCCTTCGCCGAAGCTCTGGTCGAGGTTGGCGTCCGGTCGTCCCTTGAAGACGCGCAAGCCGGCTTTCGCATCGCCCGGCAGGCCGGCGTTGAGCGCTCCGGCGAACGCACGCACCGGCGCTTCGCCGACGTCGCCCGACAGCACGGCTTCCTCGAAGTCGTAGCGCGCCGGTTCGTCGTAGTGGTCGCGATGGGCCTCGAAGTACCTGCGCAGCGTCGCGTCGTCGGCCGGCGGCAGCGACACGCCGGCGTCGATGACGCTCAGCGCCTTGAAGACGACGCGGTCGCGGATCGCGCGGTCGCCCTTGTCGACCTGCATCGCGAGACCTTCGCGATACAGCACCTCGTTGTTGAGCCACACGCCGCGCAGGGCGCTCATCTCCTCGCCGTTCGGCGCGCGGCCACGGGCCGCGACGAACACCTGCTGCGCCTCCCGATCGGCGTCGGCGCCGATGACGATCAGGTGCGGGTCGTCGCCGCGCGTGAAGAGCGCGTGGTCGATCGCGAACAGCAACGCGCCGAGGACGACGAAATGCAGCAGCGGTTCGCGCGCCCAGGCCGGCAGGCTCCGGGACGAGCGTGATGCGACGGAAACGGACGACGAGGCGAGCGAGGAGGCGGACATGGCGTGCGGGACGGTCTCGTGAGCGGCGGGCGGTCGCTCTGCGTGGCCGGCGATGCTAAGTCAGAAAGAAGTCAGTTCAGAGACGGCGTGGCATACCGCGGCACGCGTACAGCGACATGGCGTGCGGTAGCTGGGAGCGGCGCGGCGCGACGGGGAGCGGCGCGGCGCGGTAAGGTCCGCGGCCGCGA
>CAHJXF010000314.1 GCA_903644065.1 Betaproteobacteria bacterium | reverse complement strand
GGTCGCGACGCCGAGCAGCCAGTCGACGCCGGCGGCGACCTGGTCCGGCGGCAGCGACCGCACCCAGTCGAGGTGCGTCGCCTCCGGCCGATGGTCGAGCAGCGCGATCGCCCCGTTTCCCGAACGATCGGCGTCGGGCCGCCACGCGTCGTTCCGCAATCCGTCCGGCGCGTACTGCGACAGCCGGGCGAGGCGCTCGACGATCATCCGGTCCACCGCGTCGACGGCGGCGAGGAGGACCTCGTGGCCGACGTCGTCCGGCTGGGCGACCCGGGCCCGTCGCGCGATCCGCACGTGGACGTACCAGGCCCGCAGCGCGCAGAGCTGCCCGACGTAGCGGGCGTTGGCCTTCAGCTTCGCGATCGATCGCGGCGCCGCTTCGGGCACGGGTCGATCGATGGCGGGCGAGGCCGAGACGACCAGCCGGTCGCGACCCACGTCGCGGCGCACGACCTGTCCCGCCGCGACGACGGCGCCGAACCCCACTTCGAGCGGACCCACGATGCCGCTCAGGCCGCCGACGAAGATCCGGCGGCGATCGAGGAACACGCCTTCGTGCACGTTGCCGACGAGGCTGGGCGTGGCCTTGTCGCCGCGCACGCCCCACGGCGTGAAGTTGAAGTGGATGAAGCCGCTGCCGACTTCGGAATGGTCTTCCTTCGACGTGCCGCCGGCGATCAGCAGGTCGCAGGCGTTGATCAACGATCCGAGCGTCGCGAAGCTCATCAGCACGGTCTGCTTGAGTCCCACGGCGTGCGCGGTCGACGCGCCTTCTTCCAGGATCGTCGCCGGACGCACGTGGGCCGAGCCGCCGAGCCGGGCGCCGCGAAACAGCACGGCGCCTTCGACGTAGCCGCTGCACAGCTCGACTTCGGCATCGACCGCGCTGTCGACGACGGTGCCGGGGCCTTCGCTGCCGATCACCGCGCCGCGACCGACGAAGGTCGATGCGCCGGCGAGCCGCGCGCCGGGACACAGCACGGCGCCGGCTTGCAATCGATCGAGGTCGACCGAGCGATCGACGTACACCTGCGCCGGGGCCGGCAGCACCAGCCCGCGTTCGAGCAACGCGTCGATCGGATGCGCTTCCGTCCAGGGCGTGCGGATGGCCATGGGAGTACCGCGGCCGCTAGCCGAAGCGACCGCGGGCGGCCGCACCCGGAACCGGTCGCTTCATGACCCGCATCGCTCTTCGCCGCGCTCTTCGCCGCGCTCGTTGCCGCGCTCGTTGCCGCGCTCGTTGCCGCGCTCTTCGCCGCGCTCGCCGATCTCGATCGGCCGGGCCGGTGTCCCCGCGATCGAAGTGAACGCGGCCACCGTCGTGCCGGCCGCGACCCGCGCATCGCGCAGGACGGCGTACGGCCCGACCGTCACGCCGTCGCCGAGCGTGACCGTGCCTTCGAAGACGCAACCCACGTCGATCGTGACGTCGCGCCCGCACTCGAGCGGGCCGCGCACGTCGATCCGCGCGGCATCCATCAGCGTCACGCCGGCGGCCAGCAGGCGATCCGCCTCGTTGGCCTGCGCCTGCCGTTCGAGCAGCATCAGCTGCGCCTTGCTGTTGACGCCGGTCGTCTCCCAGGCGTGCGACGGCTGCATCGCGACCACCGGCACGCCGTCGGCGCGGGCCATCGCGACGATGTCGGTCAGGTAGAACTCGCGCTGCGCGTTGTCGTCGGACAGGTCGGCGAGCCAGCCCTTGAGGCGTTCCGTCGGCGCGACGAGGATGCCGGTGTTGACCTCGGCGATCGCCCGCTGGTCGGGCGTCGCGTCCTTCTCCTCCACGATCGCTTCGATGCGCGCGCCGTCGGCGCTGCGCACGATGCGCCCGTAGCCGGTCGGATCGTCGAGCGTGACCGTCAGTAGCGCCAACGACGGCTCACCGGCCGCTGAACCATCGCGGGCCAGGCCGCTCAAAGTGCGCAACGTGCCGGCGAGGGTCAGCGGCACGTCCCCATACAGCACCAGCGTCCGGTCGGCGTCGCCCAGGTACGGCACCGCCTGCCGCACCGCGTGCCCGGTGCCGCGTTGCGGCGCCTGGACGGCCCACCGCAGGTCCGCTGCGGGGAAACGGTCTCGCACTTGATCGGCACCGTGACCGACGACCACGGTGATGCAGGCGTCCGGCAGTTGTCGCGCAGTGTCGATGACCCGGGCCAGCATCGAGCGCCCCGCGATCGGCTGCAGGACCTTGGGCAATGCGGAGTGCATGCGCTTGCCCTGGCCGGCTGCGAGGACCACGACGTTCATCGACGGTGGCTCATGGGAACCGGTGGGGAGGTGGCAGGGTGCCCGCGGCGTGACCGCTGCGGACGCAGCGTGTCAGCCTGCGATCGACTTCCGGCGTTGGAGCGAAATCAGCACGAAAGCACGAATGGAAAAAAATTCTAGCACGCAGGTTTCGCGGTCCCGCTGGCGACGCATCGCGGTGGCGGGCCTCGCGGCGAGCCTGGCTCTGGGCGCCACCGCCTGCGGCATGGTGAAGGTCGGCTACCGCAACGGCGATACCGTCGGGCTGTTCCTGATGAACCGCTACCTCGACCTGTCGGGCGAGCAGAAGGAATACGTCAAGCCGAAGCTGCACGCGCTGCTCGCGTGGCACAAGTCGACGCAATTGCCCGACTACGCGACGCTGGCCGCCGAGTTGCAGCGCAAGGCCCGTCAGCCGATCACCGCGCTCGAGGTCGCGTCGTTCAACGATCAGTCGCGACGTCGCGTGATGACGACCGTGACGCATGCGCTGCCCGACATGGCCGACATCGCCCTGCGCCTCACGCCGGACAACGTCCGGACGCTGCAGAAGAAGTTCGTCGACGACGACGACAAGTGGCGCGACGAGAACCTGAAGGGCGACGTCGAGAAGCGGCAAAGGGCGCGCTACGAGAAGACGCTGGAACGCGTCGAGGAGTGGTACGGCCGCTTCGGCCGCGAGCAACGCGTCGCGATCCGCGAGCTGTCCGACGCGCGACCGCTCGACAACGAGGCCCTGCTGGCCGAACGCCAGCGACGCGAAGGCGAGATCGTCGCGATGCTGAACCGCGTGCTGCGCGAGAAGCCGTCGCGCGACGCCGTGATCGAGATGATGAAGGGCATCGCCGACCGCTTCGAACAGAGCCCCGATCCCGACCGTCGGGCGTTCACGGACTCGCTGCACAAAGCCACCGACGAGATGAATGCCCAAATCCACAACCTGGCCACGCCCGAACAACGGACGAAGGCGGTGGCCCGGCTGCAGGAGTGGATCGACGACTTCCGCAGCCTTGCCGGCGATGCCGGGGCGACCTGACGATCAGTCGATCGGGTAGATCTTCTCGCCCGGCAGGACCACGCCGGCCGGATGGGCCGGCAGCGCCTGGATGCGTCGATAGACCGGGCCGAAGTCGGGCGCCGTGGCTTCGAACAGCTGCTCGAACGAGTCGATCACGAAGTAGGTCGCCTGGAACGTGTCGATCTTGTATTCGCTGCGCATCAGCCGCTCGAGGTCGAAGGCGACCCGCGCCGGCGCCGGCGAGCGGATCGCATGCTCGGGCTCGGAGCCGGACGACACGATGCCGGCGCCGTAGATGCGCAGGCCGTCGGGCGTGTCGATGAGGCCGAACTCGACCGAGTACCAGTACAGCCGCGCCAGGTACTCGAGACCGCCGAGCTTGGCCGCCTTCAGGCCGCCCTGGCCGAACGCCTGCATGTAGTCGGCGAACATCGGATTGAACAGCAGCGGCACGTGGCCGAAGAAGTCGTGGAAGATGTCCGGCTCGACGATGTAGTCGAACTCGTCCTCCTCGCGCAGCCACACCGTGACCGGGAAACGTCGGGCCGCGAGCAGCGCGAAGAACGCGTCCTCGGGAATCAGGCCCGGCACCGCCACCAGCGTCCAGCCGGTGGCCGCCTGCAGCGGCACGGAGATCGCCGCGAGGTCGGGGATCGCCTCGGCCGCCTGCATCGCCGCCAGCGCGTCGAGGAACTCGCGACAGGCGAGGCCCGGCAGGCGCGCGATGCGATCTGCATAGAGACGGCGGTAGCGATCGTGCTGTGCGGCGCTATAGGACGACCAGTTCTGGTCGCAGACGTAGTCGGCGTGCGCGGTGGAGTAGTCGCCGCGCGGCGGCCGCTCGGATGCGCCGTACGTGACGGGGACCGCCGCGCCTTCGGGCTCCGCGCGCGACACCGT
>CAHJXF010000313.1 GCA_903644065.1 Betaproteobacteria bacterium | reverse complement strand
GGCCGAGCGACCGGGCCCACCCGGCACGACGCACGCCGCAGCGCCTGCAGCGGCGCTGCCGCTCGAATCGGACGGCGCGCACGAGGCGCTGATCCAGTTCCTCTACCGGGCGCCGATCGGACTCGTGCAGACGACCCGCGACGGCACGATCGAGATGATCAACCCGATGTCGGCCAGCCTGTTGCTGCCGTTGTCGAACAACGGCGACCTCGACAACCTGTTCGTCACGCTCGGCGATGCCGTGCCCGACCTGCGGCAATGGGTCGAGGCGTATCGGCCGCCGAGCGGGCCCGTGTGCGAAGCCGTGCGCTTCTGGCTGCCGGCGGACGCGGCGGAGGAGGACGCGCGGCAGTGGCTGTCGATCAGCCTGACGCGACTCGACGAGGCGCGCCTGATGGCGATGATCAGCGACGTCACGCTGGAAGTGCAGCGCGAGCGCTCCGGACTCGCTCTCCGGCTCGATGCCGCGGCACGCACGGACAGCCTGACACAGCTCCCCAACCGCACCGCGGTCCGCGACCTGCTCGAGCGCACGATCGCCCGCAGCAAGCTCGACCCCGAGCACGAGTTCGCGGTCCTGTTCATGAACTGCGACCGCTTCAAGCAGATCAACGACACGCTCGGCCATGCCGCCGGCGACGTCGTGCTGGGGCTGATGGCCGACCGCCTGCAGACGACGCTGCGGCAGCGCACCTGGGGGCGCGGCAACGCGCACGACGAAACGATGGTGGGTCGGCTGGGCGGGGACGAATTCGTCGTTTTGCTCGACGACCTCCGATCGCCCGACGAGACGCCGCAGATCGCGCAGCGGCTGCTCGAGGTGCTGAGCCAGCCGTACGGCGTCCTGTCGCGCCAGCTGCGCTTCAGCGTCAGCATGGGCGTAATGCGGCGCGCCGAGGCGACGGTCGATGCCGATGCGGTACTGCAGGACGCGAGCATCGCGATGGTCGAGGCGAAGCGCGGCGGCGGCGCCCGTTATCGGGTGTTCGAGCCGCTGATGCACGAGCGGGTCCTGCGTCGCGGCGGCATCGAGAGCGACCTGCGCCGCGCGCTCGTCGAGAACGAGTTGTACGTGGTCTACCAGCCGGTCGTCGCGCTGCAGGACGACGCGGACACGGACGCCGCCCCGGCCCGCTCGGCCGGCGTCGAAGCGCTGGTGCGCTGGCGTCATCCGACCCGCGGCATCGTTCCGCCGATCGAGTTCATCGGCGTGGCCGAACAGTGCGGGCTGATCCGTCCGCTCGGCGAATTCGTGCTCGCGACCGCCTGCCGGCAGTTCGTCGAATGGCGCCGCGGCCTGGGCGCGCTCGCCCCGCGCCTGCTGGCCGTCAACCTGTCGCGCGGCCAACTCGCCGAGCCCGGCTTCGTCGACTACGTCTGCCAGGTCCTCGACGAGAGCGGCATGGACCCGCGGTGCCTGCAGCTCGAGGTCACCGAGAGCCTCGCCGCCCAGGACCAGAGCATCCAGGCGCGACTCCACGACCTGAAGAAGCTCGGCCTGACCCTCGCGCTCGACGACTTCGGCACCGGTTACTCGTCGCTCGCCAGCTTGCACGAGCTGCCGGTCGACACCGTGAAGATCGACCGGTCCTTCGTCAGCGAGGCCTCGTCGAGCACCTATCACCGGGTGCTGATCGAAGCCACCGTCCGCGTGGCCAACAGCCTCGACATGAGTACCGTCGCCGAAGGCATCGAAACCGACGACCAGGCCGCGCTGTTGCGCAGGCTCGGCTGCGAGAAGGGCCAGGGCTACCTGTTCGGCAAGCCCATGGCGGCCGCGGAACTGGCCCGCTGGCTGCAGCCGCAGATCGCCTGACCCGCGGGCCGGAGCCCGCGCGGACCCACGCTCAGACCTCGACCTTGAGCACGGCCGGCTGCTTCGTCATCTCGAACAGCTCGCCCTTCGGCACGATCGTGATGTGGCCGAATTCCTGCAGCAGCTGGCGGTAGGCCGCCGCGACCGGCCGCTCGTTGCGCTCGAGGTCGAACAGGCCGCAGGCGTTGACCGTGCCCTCCTGCTTCGCCAGCGCCTTCTCCCAGTCGACCTGGTCGATCAGCGAGTACCACGTGAAGCCGAGCACCGGCACGCCGACCTCGCGCATGCGCAGGATGTTGATCCACTGCTTCCACAGCCACACGGGAGCCACCTCGGGATCGAAGTGGTTGGTCTCGGTGTGCATCGTCGGCTTGCGATAGCGGTCGTAGTAGCGCTTGGTGGTGTGGTACCAGCCGAGCACGTCCTCGGCCTCGCACATCGTGCCGTCGGGCAGCAGGATCCGCTCGTTCTTCCCGTAGTAGTCGTTGCCCATCACCTGGTAGCCGGGCGGTTCGCCCAGCATGAACCAGTCGTATTCCGCGCGCGTCATGCCGTGGCTGGTCAGGTAGATGTACACGTCCGCGTCGGGCGGATGCGCGTACAACAGGTCGAGCGACGCGAGCCGCAGCTTGTTCTCGAGCGTGACCCTGGCGCTCGGCGTCGACCTGGCCTCGTGGACGTATTCGGCGGATTCGCTCTGCACGATCACGCAGTCGGGCCGGTGCTTGGCGATGCGATGGTTGGCGAGGATGCTGGCGGCGACGCAGTGCTTCAACGCGTTGACGAAGCCGCGGTCGGACTTCATCTGCTCGTTCCACAAGCCCTCTTTCGCGCTCATCTTCGCGGTCACGTAGATCTCGTTGACCGGCGTGTAGAAGCGGATCCACGGATAACGCTTCGCCACGGCTTCGGCGTAGTCGGCGAAGTGTCGGGGCAGCTCCGGGTTCTGGAAGTTGCCGAGCCAGTCGGGCACGCCGAAGTGCATCAGGTCGAGGATCGGCGTGATGCCGAGGCGCTTGATCTCGCCGAGCGCCTCGTCGGCGAAGCTCCAGTCGTAGCGACCCGGCCCGAGGTGCATGCGGTGGTACGGCAGGCCGTAGCGCAGCACCTTGAGCCCCATCTCCCGGACCAGCCGCAGGTCCTTCTTCCAGTGCACGTAGTGGCCGCATTCCTCGAGCTGGTCGCGGCGGATGCGGCCGTGTTCGATGGTGGGGTTCGAGCACTCGACGCCGGTGGCGAACATGAAATTGCCCGGGCTGCCGGTCGGCAATCCCCGGCCGTCGGACCCGCCGGCCCCGCCGTGCTCGTCGCCCGCGTAGGCGGCGCCCGAGCCGATGCGGTCGAGGAAGCTCTCGCGCTTGCCCGTCGCCATGGTCAGCAATCGCGACCAGCGGCGAGGAAGCGATCGGCGGTGCGCAGCGACAGCGCCATGATCGTCAGCGCCGGATTGGCCGACAGCGCGCTCGGGAACACCGAGTTGTCGCACACGTACAGGCCCGGCACGTCGTGCGATCGACCGTCGCGGTCGACGACCGACGTTTCGCGATCGTCGCCCATGCGGCACGTGCCGATGACGTGCGCGAAGCGCTGGAACGCCCACGTGTCCTTCGCACCGGCCTCGTTCCAGATGGCGCGCATCGTGCGATCGGCATGCGTCGTCATGCGTTGCTCGTTCGGTCCGGCGCTGAAGTGCACGCGCGGCTTCGGCAGGCCGCGCGCGTCGACTTCGTCGGCGAGCTCGATCCGGTTGGTCTCCGACGGCAGGCATTCGCCGAGGATGTTGATGCCGGCCACATGGTCGAAGCGCGCGAGATGGCGTCCGAGCGCGGCGCCGAACAGGCCCTGCCCGCTGCGCGCCAGTTGCGACGCGTAGGTCACCGGCATGACGCCGATGCTCTGCAACAGATAGCCCCCGGCGAAGTCGACGTCGCCACCCTGCGGCCGGTGCATCGCCTCGGAGATCAACCCGCCCGGAATGCCGCGCCACGGATGGGTCGGCTCGTCGAAGAAACCCCACAACTGCAGGCCGGCATGCGCCATGAAGTTGCGCCCCACCTGCCCGGATGCGTTGGCCAGACCGTCGTTCATCAACAGCAGGCGGGGCGTCTCGACGGCGCCCGCGCACAGGAAGACGTTGCGGCAGCGCTGGCGGCGCTCGTCGCCTTGCGATCGGTAGACGACGCCGCTGACCCGGCCCTGCGCATCGCGCTCGATGCGGGTGGCGAACGCTTCGGTGCGCAACTCGGCGCCGGCGGCGAGCGCCGCCGGCATGAAGACCACGTCGACGCTGCCCTTCGCCCCGACCGAGCAGCCGGCCTGGCAGAAGCCGCGTTGCGTGCAGGCGGCGCGCAGCGACCCGTC
>CAHJXF010000312.1 GCA_903644065.1 Betaproteobacteria bacterium | reverse complement strand
CGAGGAATTTCCTCAACGATCCCGCGATGCCTCGTGTCGCAATGAGTGCCTCGGTCATGTCGGTGGTGTTCGGGGTCGTCGCTGCAGCTGCGATCAGCTGACCCGCGGCGCACGAATTCGCGCGATCCTGCACCAGCCGCAGGCCCCACGACAGCGTGCTGCCGACCAGCAGGGTCCGGCCGGGCACCCCCTGCGCAGCCGTCGTCGCATAGGCCTCGGGCAGGCGCTTCAGCAGCTCGTCGAGGATGAAGCGGGCGCCGCGCCGCGGGTCCCACAGCTCGGGGCGGGCGAGCAGGCGCTCGTAGTCGCCCGGCTGGCCCATCGGCGCGAAGTCGAGGCCGGCGCGACGGATGCGTTCCTCGAAGTTCGGCGACGCGAGGACGACGACGCGGTGACGGTCCTGCGCGAGCGCCTGGCCGATGGCGATGAACGGATGGACGTCGCCGGCGCTGCCGAGCGCGGACAGGAGGATGTGCATGGATCATTGTGCGGTACCGTCTTCGGCTCGCGACAGAGCGTGCGCCGCAACCGGTCGCGAGCGGCGCTGCGCCGGCACCCCGACGGCATATTGACGGCGCGGCGATGGCGCGGCGACCGCGCTGCGACGGCTCGCGGCGACAACCATCGCTCGTCCGACAGCGCGGGACGGAGCGTCGTGTGACGCTGCGCATTCATCAGGAGACGACGACATGACCGATCCCAGGAACATCGCGCACGACAAGAAGATCCAGCAGGAGAAGAAGCACCAGCACGAGGAGATCGCGCCGGGTGCGGAGCACACGCCCCAGCCCGGCAAGAAGCCCCACCTGCATCACGAGCCGAAGGAAGAAGCCAAGGACCAGCCGGCCGTGGCCGACGACGGGGTGTCGTGATGTCGGCGTCCGACGCCGACGCCGGACTGTCTCCCGCGGTCGCGGCGACGATCGCTTCCGCCGCGTACGTGGTGCCCTACGTGCTGAGCCGCTCGACGACGCCGTCGCCCGATCATCCGCGTGTGTTCTTCTGGTATCGCTGGCTGCGACAGCCGGCGATCAAGCCGCCCGACATCGCCATTCCGCTCGCCTGGGTCGCGATCGAGTCGGGACTCGCGTTCGCGGGCTACCGGCTGCTGCGGGCGCCGTCGTCGTCCGCCCGCAACCGTGCGCTCGCGCTGCTCGGCGGCAACCTGCTCGGCATCGGTGGCTGGAGCCGCCTCTTCTTCGGCGGCCGCAACCTGCCGGTCAGCACCGTCGCCGCGGCCGGCCTGCTGGTGAGTGGCGCGGTGTACGTCGACGCGGCCCGCAAGGTGGACCGGCCCGCTGCCGCGGCCAGCGTGCCGCTGGTCGCCTGGGTGTGCTTCGCGACCGTCCTGACGGCCGCGATCTGGCGGAAGAACCGCTGAGCGACCGATCGCGCTCGAAGTCGACGAGCGCATGCGAAAGCAACACTTCGGGTGACATCCGGCCGGCGCCTGCCCAGAATGCCCGGACCCCGACCCCCGATCTGCCCGACGACGATGCGTCGTCGCGGGCCGGGGCGTCGCCGTCCCTGCCCGAGGAGCCATCCATGGCCGCCCGTTCCATCGCATCGCTGTCCCTGAGTTTCGGTCTCGTCTCGATTCCGGTGCGGCTGTTCTCCGCGACCGAGAGTTCGTCGACCGTCCGCTTCAACCTGCTCGCGGCCGACGGCACGCGCGTCAAGCAGCAATACGTCTCCGAGAAGGACCAGTCGGTGGTCGAGCGGAAGGAGATGGTGAAGGGCTACGAGTTCGAGAAGGACCGCTTCGTGGTCTTCACGGCCGACGAATTGAAGGCGCTGGAAGAGGGCGCGCGGCACACGATCGACATCGTGGCGTTCATCCCGACCGAGGCGGTCGATCCGCTCTACTACGACAAGGCCTACTTCCTCGCGCCCGACAAGCGCGGCGGCAAGCCGTACGCGCTGCTGATGGAAGCGATGCGCGCGAGCGGCCGTTGCGCGCTCGCCAAGTGGGCGTGGAAGACCAAGCAGTACGTCGTGCAGGTGCGGGTCGCCGAGGACGGTCTCGTGCTGCAGCAGCTGCTGTATGCGGACGAGGTCCGCTCCATCAGGGATCTCGAGATCGAGGCGGTCGCCGTCGCGCCGGCCGAGCTCAAGCTCGCGCTGCAGTTGATCGACCAGATCTCGCAGGACGAATACGATCCGACCCAATTCGTCGATGAGGAAAAGGCGCGCGTGCTGGCCGAGATCGATCGCAAGATCGCCGGCCAGCAGATCGTGGCCGCCGAGCGCTCCACGTCCGTCGAGGTGGGCGGCTCGAACGTGATCGACCTGATGGAGGCGCTTCGCGCGAGCCTCGGCGGCAAGCCGTCCAAGGTCAAGGCGGTCCCGGCGGAAGCGACCCTGGCGCCGTCGCTGGTGGCCGCGATGCCGACAAAGGAGCGGAAGCCCATCCGGCGTGTCGCGAAGGTCGACGAAGCGCTGCCCGTGCGCACTCGCGCGAGGAAGTGACCGGTCCGGGCGACGGCGGCTACACGCTCCGGAACCTGCAGGACATGCTGGGCCTGTCGAGGAACGATGTCCTCGGCTTCATCGAGGACGGCTTCGTCGCGCCCACCCGCGGGCCGCGCAACGCCTATCGCTTCGCTTTCCAGGACGTGGTGCTGCTGCGGACCGCGCAGAAGCTGCGCAGCGCCGACATCTCGACGGCCAAGATCCGTCGCTCGCTTCGGCGCCTGCGCGCGCAGCTGCCAGAGGAGATGCCGATCACCGGCCTGCGCATCTCGGCGGTCGGCGATGCGGTCGCCGTCCGCGAGCACGGACTGCCGATCGCGGCCGAGAGCGGGCAGCTGCTGTTCGACTTCGAAGTGGCGCTGGCGCCGGGCGCCGTGCTGTCCTTTGCGGCGGCCGGCGAGCGTCCGCAGGGTGGCGGGATCGAGGCCGTGGGCGGAGACGGCGAACAACAGGAGACCGAGCCGTCCGACGCGCCGCCGCATGCGGTGAGCGACTATCTGGAGCGCGGCGCGAGAGCGGTCGACACCGGCGACCCGGCGCTGGCGCTGGCGCTCTACGACGAAGGCGTCGCCGCGCATCCGACGGATGCGTCGCTGCGCTTCAATCGGGCGGTGGTCCTGGAAGACCTCGGCCGCATCGACGAGGCCGTCGCCGCCTACCAGCGCTGCCTCGAGCAGGACGCCGGCTTCGCCGACGCGCACTGGAACCTGGCGCGCCTGTACGAACGACGCGGCGTGCAGACCCTCGCGTTGCGGCACTTCAGCGCCTATCGTCGTCTCAGTCGCTGAGCGGCGGCGCCCCGCGCGGCGATCGGGCAGACTGTGCGAGCGCCTCCGTCCGGAGGTTCGATCATCGAGAAGGTCATGAACCCGATCGTCCGCATTGCGCTGACCGGTGTCCTCGCGCTGTCGTCCCCGCTGTCGTCCCCGTTGCTCGCCGACGAGGTCCGCGGCACGCTGGGTCTCGCCGTCGAGGTGGACACCGAGGGTTTCATCCTCGACCCGACGCTCAAGGCCGTGACCGTCGGCTCGGTCGTGCCGTCGTCGCCCGCGGCCCGCGCCGGCATCGCGGCGAAGGACCTGATCGTCACGGCCGACGGCCATGTCGTGACCGGCGCAAAGGCGCGCGACCTGCAGCCGCTGATGAAGAAGAACGTCGGCGAGTCGCTGTGCCTGCATCTGCGCCGGCCGAATGGCGAGGAGTACGACGCGACGCTGGTCGCGGCTGCCCCGCCCGCCAAGCCATGAGTCGACCGGCATGAGCAGCGCGCTGCACGCGTCGTGCGATGCGGGCGGCGGGCGGGCGGACGATGCGGCGGCGGCGCCGTCGCCTCGGCATCCCGGCTGGATCCTCGCCACGACCATCCTGGCGTCGAGCCTGGCGTTCATCGACGGGTCGGTGGTCAATGTCGGGCTGCCGGCGATCGGCCGCGACCTGCACGCCGAGGCGGGCGCGCTGCAGTGGATCGTCAACGCCTACCTGCTGCCGTTGAGCGCGCTGCTGCTGCTCGGCGGTGGCCTCGGCGACCGCTTCGGCCGCCGCCGCCTGCTGATCGCGGGCGTGGGTCTCTTCGCGCTGGCTTCGCTGCTCTGCGCGCTCGCGCCGTCGCTCGCGGTGCTGCTGGCCGGACGGCTGTTGCAGGGGATCGCGGCGGCGATGCTGATGCCGAACAGCCTGGCGATCCTCGGCGCCAGCTTCGACGGCGA
>CAHJXF010000311.1 GCA_903644065.1 Betaproteobacteria bacterium | reverse complement strand
GCCGTGCCAGCAAAGGCGCCGAGTACGGCGGCTGCCATGACGAGTTTTTTCATTCAATTCTCTCCAAAAGTTTATCGTGCTGAGGCATCACGCCGCCTCTTGTGTCTTGCCGAAAACTCTTACCAGGGACTAACACCATCGGATAAGAAGTCCTGACGGATTTCATCAAACTTCCCCTGCGGGCGCAAACTTCTGGACCCGAAGCCGGGCCGAATCGTCGGCGTTTGTCGCCTTTGTGCAACATTCGCCGTCCGGGTCGCTCCAAAGGTCGTTCGGGTCGATGCGGGACCGCCCGGGCTTTCGCATCGCCACCAGGAGAAACGGATGTCGCAGGCTGATCGCTGGATCGGGTCGTTCGATCGGGTGCTGCGCGCGTTGCTGGCGCCCGCCCCCGCGGCGCGCGAGACGCCGCGGCCGGTCCGGTCCGACCAGGCGCCGGTGCCGACGCTGAGCGACGCCGAGCGGCGTCGTTCGGCTGGCCTGATGCGCGTCAACCATGTCGGCGAAATCTGCGCGCAGGGGCTGTATTCGGGCCAGGCGGCCGCCACCGGCAACCCGGCCCTGCAGCAGGAGTTCCTGGCAGCCGGGCGCGAGGAGGGCGACCATCTGGCGTGGACCGCCGAACGCCTGCGCGAACTGCGGTCGCGTCCGAGCTTCCTCAATCCGGCCTGGTATGCCGGATCGTTCGCGCTCGGCTGGCTCGCCGGGAAGGCGGGCGATGCGATCAGTCTCGGCTTCGTGGTCGAGACGGAAAGGCAGGTCGAGGAGCATCTCGCCCGGCATCTCGAGACGCTGCCGGTCGCCGATCTCGACTCCCGGGCGATCGTCGACGCGATGCGGCTGGACGAGATCGCGCACGGCGAGAAGGCCCGGCAGGCCGGCGCCGCTCCGTTGCCGCCGCTGCTGGGTGCGGCGATGCGCGGCGCCGCCCGGGTGATGACGACGACCGCCTACTGGATCTGAGGCGGCGGGGCGGCCGGCGGGCAGACGCCCGATCGTCACCCGGGCCTCAGCCCTCCCGGATCTCGAACGAGTGGGTCAGCACGGCGGTCTTCGCCAGCATCACGGAGGCGGAGCACAGCTTCTCGTGCGACAGCCGGATGGCCCGTTCGACCGCCTCCTCGCGGAGCGCCCGACCGACGACCACGAAGTGGAAGTGGATCGCGGTGAAGACCTTGGGGTCGGCGGTCGCGCGTTCCGCCTTGAGCGTCACGTCGCAGCGGGTGATCGCGTGGCGCCCGCGGCGCAGGATCAGCACGACGTCGTAGGCTGTGCAGCCCCCGGTCCCCGCCAGGACCACCTCCATCGGGCGCGGTGCGAGATTGCGGCCACCGAGGAGGCCGCCGTCCTCGGCCGGCGCGCCGTCCATGGCCAGGACGTGACCGCTGCCGGTGCGGGCGCTGAAGGCCATGCCGCTGCCGTCCGGGTCGACAGGGGGTCCATACCAGCTGACGGTCGCTTCCATGCGGATTCCTGAGTCGGGGCGCCACATCATAGTTGGCCCGCCGATGAGGGCGCCGCCGGACGACCGCAGTGCAATAACCCTTGCGCTGCGGGCGCGAACAAGCCGACGGTGGGCTGCCCGATAGAAAAATCGCAGGAAATTGATTCGTATAGGTAATTGTGGGTTCGACTTACAGACGAAGGACGCAGTGCCGGTGCGCAGCAAATATCTGTTGCATTGCATCATGCTTGGGCTACAATCGAGCACATGGAAGCAGCGGTCGGCTTCCGCGATGTCTCCTCCACCCTCCTCCAAAAGGTGGATTAGCCCGGGCCTCACCGCCCGGGCTTTTTTTTGCCCGCCCGACGCGATTGACGGCGGGGCGGAAGCCCCCTATAGTCGCGGGCTTTTCACCGCATTCGCACGGGAGAGTCCGCCATACGAGCGGGTCCGCGGATGCGCCTTCGACAGGTCGGTCGCGGTGCGACGCAATGGCGCGCCGGCGACCGGCAGATTCCGGAATCCTCCATGAAGACCTTTTCCGCCAAGCCCGCCGAGGTGACGCGTGACTGGTATGTGATCGACGCGACGGACAAAGTCCTCGGTCGTGTGGCCAGTGAAGTCGCACACCGCCTGCGTGGTAAGCACAAGCCAGAGTTCACGCCGCACGTCGATACCGGTGACTTCATCGTCATCGTCAACGCCGCCAAGCTGCGGGTCACGGGCGCCAAGTCCACCGACAAGAAGTACTACCGCCATTCGGGTTACCCCGGCGGCATCTACGAGACCAACTTCGAGAAGATGCAGTCGCGTTTTCCCGGCCGCGCGCTCGAGAAGGCGGTCAAGGGCATGCTGCCCAAGGGCCCGCTCGGCTACGCGATGATCAAGAAGATGAAGGTCTACGCCGAAGCCACGCATCCGCACACGGCGCAGCAACCGAAGCCCCTGGAGATCCGCGCATGATCGGCAACTACAACTACGGGACCGGTCGCCGCAAGAGCTCGGTCGCCCGCGTCTTCATCAAGTCCGGTCAGGGCGCGATCATCGTCAACGGCAAGCCGGTCGACGAGTATTTCGCCCGCGAGACCGGCCGCATGATCGTTCGCCAGCCCCTCGAGCTGACCAACCATGCGGGGACGTTCGACATCATGGTCAACGTCAGCGGCGGCGGCGAGTCGGGCCAGGCCGGCGCCGTGCGGCACGGCATCACCCGCGCGTTGATGGACTACGACGAGACGTTGAAGCCCACGCTGTCGAAGGCCGGTCTCGTCACCCGCGACGCACGCGAGGTCGAGCGCAAGAAGGTCGGCCTGCACAAGGCGCGGCGCCGGAAGCAGTTCTCCAAGCGCTGATGGATTGACCGGTCGTCCGGACGCCCGTCGTCCGGACGATGCGAGGGGCCGCTGCGATCAGCGGCCCTTTTCGTTTGGTCCGACGCATCGACGGTGCGCGCCGGGCGCCGCATACAATCGCAGCCCGCCTCGGGGTCCGGCGACCGTCCGACCCCGGGACCCGATGCGTTGCACAGGAACGAATCCATGATCAAGGTCGGCATCGTCGGCGGCACGGGATACACCGGCGTCGAACTTCTGCGTCTCCTCTCGCAGCATCCGGACGCCGAGCTGACGATGATCACGTCGCGGAAGGAAGCCGGCACGCCGGTCGCCGACCTGTATCCGTCGCTGCGGGGTTTCGTCGACCTGGCGTTCAGCGACACGGCGACCGCGGACCTGACGCGCTGCGACGTGGTGTTCTACGCGACACCGCACGGCGTGGCGATGGCCGATGCGCCCCGCATGACGGCCGCCGGCGTGCGGATCATCGATCTCGCCGCCGACTTCCGCCTGCAGGACCCCGCCCTGTTCGAGCGCTGGTACAAGCTCCCGCATACCTGTCCCGACCTGCTCGCCGAAGCCGCCTACGGCCTGCCGGAGCTCAACCGCGACGCCATCGCGAAGGCGCGCATCGTCGCCAATCCGGGCTGCTACCCGACCACGATGCAGCTCGGATTCGCACCGCTGCTGAAAGGCGGTTTCGTCGATGCGGCGCATCTGATCGCCGACTGCAAGTCGGGCGTCTCGGGCGCCGGGCGGAAGGCAGATCTGGGCATCGCCTTCAGCGAAAGCAGCGACAACTTCAAGGCCTACGGGGTGACCGGCCATCGGCATCATCCCGAGACCGTCGAACGCCTGCGGGGCCTGAGCGCCGATCCGGTCGGCCTGATCTTCACGCCGCACCTGGTGCCGATGATCCGGGGCATGCACTCGACGCTCTACGCGCGGCTCAAGCCGGCCGCGCTCGGCCTCGATGTCCAGGCGCTCTACGAGTCGGCCTACCGCGACGAGCCGTTCGTCGACGTCATGCCGCCCGGCGCGCACCCCGACACGCGTTCCACCCGGGCGTCGAACGTGCTGCGGATCGCGGTCCATCGGCCCGACGGCCCGGACGGCGATACCGTCGTCCTGCTGGTGGTTCAGGACAATCTCGTCAAGGGGGCGTCCGGCCAGGCGGTGCAGTGCATGAACCTGATGTTCGGCCTGGCCGAGACGACCGGCCTGCGACAGGTGCCCGTGCTGCCCTGATGAGCGACCGCCGCGCCCGGGTGTCGCCGGTCCGATGAAGGCCGATCGATCGGCCACCGGGGACGAAGCGCCGGCGACGATGCGACGGCACGCATCGCCCGGAACGCGGATCGCGGTCGCCTGCCTCGCCCTGGCCGCGGCGGTCGTCGCCGGCATCGC
>CAHJXF010000310.1 GCA_903644065.1 Betaproteobacteria bacterium | reverse complement strand
CCGGCCTGCCGCGCGGCAAGGTCGCCGGCGCGGTGTGCATCCTGCTGCTGCTGATCTTCTCCAAGTACTTCTACATGGCGAGCATCACCAGCTACTACACGTTCTATCTGATCGACAAGTTCGCGTTGTCGGTCCAGAGCGCGCAGCTGCACCTGTTCGTGTTCCTCTTCGCGGTCGCGGCGGGCACGCTGCTCGGCGGCCCGCTCGGCGACCGCATCGGGCGCAAGCGGGTCATCTGGGGCTCGATCCTCGGCGTCGCGCCGTTCACGCTGGCGCTGCCCCACGTCGGGCTGGCAGCGACCACGCTGCTGACCTTCGTGATCGGCTTCATCCTCGCGTCCGCGTTCTCGGCGATCCTGGTGTTCGCCCAGGAGCTGATGCCGGGCAAGGTGGGCACCGTGTCGGGCCTGTTCTTCGGTTTCGCCTTCGGCATGGGCGGCATCGGCGCGGCGGTGCTGGGCCAGGTCGCCGACGTGAAAGGGGTCGAGTTCGTGTACCGGCTCTGCGCGTACCTGCCGCTGCTGGGACTGGCGACGGCGTTCCTGCCGGACGTGCGCTCGACGAAACCGGCTTGACGCGTCGCGTGCGGTCGACGATCGTCGTCGACACGGCGTCCCGATCCCCGGCGGGTCGGCGCCGTGGCCGACGCGTCGACGCTAGCGCAACTGGCTGTCCTTGCTGCCCCGCCGGTTGTAGCCGCTGAAGGCCGCCGCGGCGCGGTCTTCTTCTTCCTGGCAGCGGACGCACAGGCGCGCGCCCGGCATCACCGCGCGACGGGCCGCGGGGATCTCGGCCTCGCAGTCTTCGCAGTGCGTTCGCGCGGGACTGGTCGCCGCGAGCCGCTCCTGCGCGCGACGGATGCCGTCCTGCACCGTCGCTTCGATCTGGTCGTTGACGGCATCGTCGCCCGCCCACCCGTTCGCCATCGCCGCTCCTCGCCGTCCGTGCCGCGCTGCGTTCCCGGCTCGACCGCGATCGGTGCCGGTCCGCGATCGAAAGGTCACCCGCGCTCGAGCGCGACGATCTTCCCCGGGTTCATGATGTTCTTCGGATCGAACGCGCGCTTCAGCGCGCGCATCAGGTCGAGCGCGTCCTCGCCGTGCTCCTCGACCAGGAACGGCATCTTGTGCAGGCCCACGCCATGCTCGCCGGTGCACGTGCCGTCCATCCGGATCGCCCGCGACACCAGGCGGTGGTTGATGCCTTCTGCCTCGGCGAACTCGTCGGGATGCGCGGGATCGACGAGCAGCATCACGTGATAGTTGCCGTCGCCCACGTGGCCGAGGATCAGCGACGGGATGTGCGGCGAGCGCTCGCAATCGGCCACCGTCGTCGCGATCGATTCGGCGAGGCGCGAGATCGGCACGCACACGTCGGTCGTGATGGCGCGCGTGCCGGGCTTGACCTGCAGCCCGGCGAAGTAGGCGTTGTGCCGCGCGGTCCACAGCTTCGAGCGATCCTCCGGATGAGTGGCCCACGTGAACTCGCGACCGTCGTGGTCCTTCGCGATCTCCTGCACGAGTTCGGCCTGCTCCTTCACGCTCGCCTCGGAACCGTGAAACTCGAACAGCAGCAGCGGCGACTCGTGGAGGGCGAGCTTGCTGTGCACGTTGACGGCCTTCACGAAGGCCGCGTCGAGGAACTCGACCCGCGCCACCGGCACGCCCATCTGGATGGTCTGGATCACGCAGCGCACCGCGTCGTCGACGGTGGCGAAGTTGCAGACCGCGGCCGAGATGGCCTCCGGCTGCGGATAGAGCTTCACCGTGACCTCGGTGATGATGCCCAGCGTGCCTTCGCTGCCGACGAAGATGCGCGTCAGGTCGTAGCCGGCCGACGACTTGCGGGCCCGCCGCGCGGTCCTGACGACCTTGCCGTCGGCCGTGACGACGGTGAGCGACACGACGTTCTCGCGCATCGTGCCGTAGCGGACCGCGTTGGTGCCCGACGCGCGCGTGGCGGCCATGCCGCCCAGCGACGCGTCGGCGCCGGGATCGATCGGAAAGAAGAGGCCGGTGTCCTTGATCTCGACGTTGAGCTGCTTGCGGGTCACGCCCGCCTGCACGGTGGCCGTCAGGTCCTCGGCGTTGACCGCGATCACGCGGTTCATCTCGGACACGTCGACCGACAACCCGCCGCGGATCGCGAGCAGGTGCCCCTCGAGCGACGAGCCGGTGCCGTACGGGATGACCGGCACGTCGTGCTCCGAACACAGCGCGACGATCTCGGCCACCTCCCCGGTGCTGTGCGCGAACACCACGGCGTCGGGCAGCATCGGATCGAACGCCGACTCGTCGCGGCCGTGGTGCAGGCGCATCGCTTCGGTGGTGTGGAAGCGGTCGCCGAAGCGCGCCGCGAGCGCGGACACGAAGGTTTCGGGCAGTTGGCGCTTCAGCAGCGACGGATGAGGGATCGGTTGGTTCATGTCGATTGGTTCGATGGAGTCTCGCGGACGTCGCTGCGGCGGCGCGCGGCGACCAGGAAGTGTAGTCCTGCGAACGCGACGACGGCACGACCTTACAATCGAACTCCGATCGGCTCCCGCACCGCCTTCCCGTCATGTCCTCCGTCCCGACCGCCACCGCAGCCTCCGCCGGATCGCCGGCGCCCGCCGTACCCGACGCACCGCGCCTGGTCGCCGACATCGGCGGCACCAACGGACGCTTCGCGATCGTGCGAGACGGCCGGGTGACCGAGCGCCGCGAATATCGCAACGCCGACTTCCCCGACCTCGCGACGCTGATCGCGCGCTATCTCGACGAGGCCGGCAGTGCCGACGACGACGTGTCCGCGGCCTGTCTCGCGGTGGCCGCGCCGATCTCGGCCGACGGCGAGGCGCAATTCACCAACGCGCCTTGGAAGGTCAGCGCGCATCGGCTCGAGCAGGCGATGCACCTGCCGCGCGTCGCGTTGATCAACGACTTCGCGGCCCAGGCCTACGGCCTCGAGAGCCTCGGCGACGACGGCGTCGCGACGATCGCCGGGTCGACGTCCGACCCGATCCCGGGCGCCCGGGTCGTCCTCGGCCCCGGCACGGGACTCGGCTGCGCGGCGCTGGTGCCGGCGATCGAGAAGGACGCCATGCCGTTCGCCGTCACGAGCGAGGGCGGCCACATGGGCTTCGCCGCGACCACGGTCGACGACCGGCGCATCTTCGATGCGGCCTGTGCGAAGTACGGGCGCGTGTCGTGGGAGCGCGTGTGCTGCGGCGCCGGTCTCGCGCTCGTGCATGCGGCGCTGTGGCCCGACGACGGGTTGCCCGGCGTGGCCGAAGGCAACCCGGGCGCGGTGGTCGAACGGGCGAAGGCCGATCCCGACAGCCGCGCGGGCCGCTCGGTGCGACAGTACAGCGGGCTGCTCGGCTCCTTCGCGGGCGACCTCGCGCTGGTGTTCCGCGCGTCGAACGGCGTGTACCTGACGGGCGGCGTGCTCGGCCACCTCGGCGACGCGTTCGATACGCGCGCCTTTCTCGAACGCTTCGTCGACAAGGGCCGCTATCGCGACTGGTTGTCGCGGCTACCGGTCCATCGCATCGTGGCCGACGACACGGCGCTGCGGGGGTGCGCGCGCTATCTCGAGCGGACCGACGGCTGAGTCGGGCGTCTAGGCGCCGGATCGGGCGAGCAGGCCCGGCGTAGAACGCGGCGTCGGTGCGCAAAGCGGCGCGATGCCGGGACGTCGGCACGAGCCGCGGAGGACGCCGGCACGAATGCGGCGCCGCTTTCGCGCGACGATCCGGCAGCGCGCCCGCGCAACTCCTATAATCGCGCGCTTCGTCGACCGCACGCAGCCGGTCGACCATCGAACCGCACGAACGAACGGATCCATGGGCAAGCGCCTGACGCAGATCGCGACCCGCACCGGCGACGACGGCACCACCGGCCTCGGCGACGGCACGCGGACCGACAAGGACGCGCTGCGGGTGCACGCGATGGGCGACGTCGACGAACTCAACAGCACGCTCGGCGTCCTCGCCTGCGAGGACCTGCCCGACGACATCCGCGCCGTGCTGTCCGACATCCAGCACGACCTGTTCGATCTCGGCGGCGAACTGTCGATCCCCGGCTACACGATGGTCACCGAAGCGCAGGTGATCGCGCTCGACGAATGGCTCGCCGCCTACAACGCGCGGTTGCCGCGGCTGGAGGAGTTCATCCTGCCCGGCGGCTCGCGCGCGGCGAGCGTCGCGCACGTGGCCCGCACCGTGGCCCGCCGCGC
>CAHJXF010000309.1 GCA_903644065.1 Betaproteobacteria bacterium | reverse complement strand
CGGGGAGGCCGCCGAGCGCATCGACGCACAGGCCCGAATCGTCGGCCAGCGCCGGCAGTCCCGCCGCGGCGCCTGCGTGGCGGGCCTTCGCCAACGCGTTCTCGAGAAAGGTGCCGTGCGGCTCGTCGGCCTCGTCGATCCCGAGCGCGGTCTGGGCGACCGCTTCGATGCCGAGCGGCGCGAGCAACGCGGCAAATTCACGCAGCTTGCCGGGATTGCTGGAAGCGATGACGAGACGGGACATGGCGGTGACGGGACAGGCGCCGATTATCGCCGCTCGCGACGGCCGCGCGATCTCCCTTATCCTGCCCCCGCTCCGCATCCCGCCACCGCACCCGTCCGCCCACCCTTCGACGAGACCCGATGATCACCGTCCATCACCTGAACAACTCGCGTTCGCAGCGCGTCCTGTGGCTGCTCGAGGAGCTCGCCGTTCCGTACGAGGTGAAGCGCTACCAGCGCGACGCGAAGACGATGCTGGCGCCGCCCGAGCTGCGGCGGGTGCATCCGCTCGGCAAGTCCCCGGTGATCACCGACGGCGACGTCACCGTCGCCGAGTCGGGCGCCATCGTCGAATACCTGCTCGACACCTACGACGCGGCCGATGTGTTGCGGCCGCTGGTCGGCACGCCCGAGCGGAGGCGCTTCACCTACTGGCTGCACTACGCGGAAGGGTCCGCGATGCCGCCGTTGCTGCTGAGCCTGATCTTCGGCCGGCTGCCGAAGCAGCCGATGCCGTTCTTCGTCCGGCCGATCGTCAGGAGCGTGGCGCAGAAAGCGCGGCAGGGCTTCATCGAGCCGCAGCTGAAGAACCATCTCGCCTACATGGAAGGCGAGATGGCGGGCGCGGACTGGTTCGCCGGCGACGCGTTCAGCGCGGCGGACATCCAGATGAGCTTTCCGCTCGAGGCCTTCGCGGCGCGCGGCGGGCTCGACGCGAGCAAGCCGGCGCTGTGGGCGTGGTTGCGCCGCATCCACGCGCGGCCGGCCTACCAGAAGGCGTTGACCGCCGGCGGCCCCTACGAGCTGATGCGCTGAACGAGCCGCTCCGGCCTCCAACGGCAGCGCCGCCGGGTGGTTCGGCGCCTTCGACGGCAACGTGTTCACCGCGCTGCCGATCGTCGGCTTCGGGACCGTGGTGGTCGACCGGCAGGGCGGCGCCGGCGCCGCGTCGCAATGCTGAAGGGCGACCTGGCCGGGCCCTACGGCCGGATCGTGTTCGACCTAGGTCTTCGCCATCGGCGTGACGCGCTCGGGCCGCTGTCGATCGTCCTCGCGACAGCAGCCGGTTGCGCGACGACGATGCTGGTCGTGCACCCGGTCGCCCGCGCCGGCCGACCGGCGCGCGGGATCGCCGGGTTCGAAGGGTCCGAACCGTCCACGGGGTCCGATAGATCCGCTTTCGAGCCGGACGCCACGGACCGGCGAGTCGTGGTGCCGATCTAGGAACGAGGGCGGACCGCCGTGCGGGCGCCGACGCGCGGCTCCTTGCCCGCCAGCAGGTTGGCGATGTTGCGGCGATGTCGGTACACGATCATCGTGCTCGTGATCGCGATCGCCGCGGCATACGCGTCGAAGCCGACCAGCAGCGCGTAGTAGAACGGCGCGAACACGGCCGCGACCATCGCGGCCAGCGACGAGTAGCGCAGGAAGAACACGATCACGAGCCATGTCGTCGCGGTCGCGAGTCCCAGCCACCACTGCAACGCGAACAGGATGCCGACGGCGGTCGCCACGCCCTTGCCGCCCTTGAAGCCGAAGAACAGCGGATAGCAGTGGCCGACGAAGACCGCGACGGCGACCGCTGCGACGCCGGTGTCGTCGATGCCGAAGCGGAAGCTCCACTCGATCGCGAGCCACACCGCCAGCCAGCCCTTCAGCGCATCGAGCAACAGGGTCGCGACCGCCGCGTTGCGGTTGCCGCCGCGCAGCACGTTGGTCGCGCCCGGATTGCCGGAGCCGAAGCTGCGCGGATCCGCGAGCCCGGCGACGCGACTGACGACGATCGCGAAAGGAATCGAGCCGAGCAGATAGGCCAGCAGCACCGCGATGCCGGTGGCCAGCCAGCCGTTGGTCGTCGCGTTCATCGACACCGGTCGTGCTTGCGGTTCATGCGTCGATCGGCAGCGCGCAGTGGACCGCGACCGCGGCGAGCGGCCCGCTCAGGACCCGCGGCTCGAGTCCCAGCAGATAGCCGCGACGCCCGCCGTTGATGTAGAGCGTCGGCAAGTCGAGGACGCTCGCCTCGACATACGTGCGCATCGCTTTCCGGGTGCCGAACGGCGAGGTGCCGCCCACCTGGTAGCCGCTGTGTCGTTCGGCGACCTCCGGCTTGCACGGCGCGATGCGCTTGACGCCGATCTCGCGCGCCAACGCCTTCGTCGATACCTTGCAGTCGCCGTGCATCAGCACGATCAGCGGCAGCGCCGCGTCGTCCTCCATCACCAGCGTCTTCACGACCGCATGTTCGTCGAGGCCGAGCTCGCGGGCCGAGACGTTGGTACCGCCGTGCTCTTCGTAGGCATACGGATGTTCCGTGAACGCGACCTGGCGCTCTCGCAACCAGCGCGTCGCGGGCGTCTCGCTGACATGGGCGCTCTTCGACATGGCGGGCATTATATGGACCTCCGTCGATGGCGCGTCCCGCGCGGCGCCGCATCGAAGCGGTCGCGGTCTGTCGACGTCCGCGCCCATCGGGGCCATGCCGTCGTCGACGAATCAACCATTCCGGACCCCATGAACATCCTCGTCACCGGCAGTGCCGGCCATCTCGGCGAAGCGTTGATGCGCACGCTGCGCTCGACCCGGCACGTCGCCTTCGGCATCGACCTGCTGCCGTCGCCGTACACCGATGCCGTCGGCTCGATCGCCGACCGCGCCTTCGTCGCCGACGCGATGCGCGGCGTCGACGCGGTGCTGCACGCGGCCACGCTGCACAAGCCGCACCTCGTCAGCCACACGCGCCAGCAGTTCGTCGACGTCAACGTGACCGGCACGCTGACGCTGCTCGAGGAAGCCGTCGCGCACGGCGTCGGCGCGTTCGTCTACACCAGCACGACCAGCGCGTTCGGCAACGCCCTGGTGCCGCAGGCCGACGGCCCGGCGACGTGGATCACCGAGGACGTGGTGCCGGTACCGAAGAACATCTACGGCCTGACCAAGCTCGCCGCTGAGCACCTGTGCGAACTGATGCACCGCTCGCACGGCCTGCCGTGCATCGTGTTGCGCACATCGCGCTTCTTTCCCGAAGACGACGACCTGCCCGAGCGGCGCGACGCGCACGTCGACGCCAACCTCAAGCTCAACGAACTGTTGCATCGCCGCGCCGACATCCAGGACGTCGTCGATGCGCACCTGCTGGCGATCGAGCGCGCGCCGGCGCTCGGGTTCGAGCGCTACATCGTCAGCGCCACGTCGCCGTTCACCGAAGCCGACCTGCACGAGTTGCAGCGCGACCCGGCCGCGGTCGTCGCGCGGCACGTGCCGGCGTACGCCGAGCAATACGCGCGGCGCGGCTGGACGATGCTGGATGCCATCGACCGCGTGTACGTCAACCGCAAGGCGCGCGACGAACTGGGCTGGCGACCGCGTCACGACTTCGCGATGTCGGTCGAGCACCTGTCGCGCGACGCCGACTTCCGCAGTCCGTTGGCGCGTGCGATCGGCGCCAAGGGCTACCACCGCAAGCGATGAACGACCTTCGACCGTCGCTGCGGCGCAAGCACGCTTTCTCGTTCTTCCTGGCGGCCTTTTTGCCGGCCAGCTTCTCGTCGCAGATCCAGTCGGTCGCGGTCGCGTGGCAGGTCTTCTCGATCCGCCACGACCCGTTCGACCTCGGGCTGGTCGGGCTGGCGGGCTTCCTGCCGACCTTCGTGCTCGCGCTGTACGCCGGCTACCTCGCGGACCGCCACGACCGGCGGATCATCGCGCTGGTCGCCGCCTTCGGCACGATGGCGTCTTCGCTCGCGCTGGTCGCGCTGGTGCTGCTGCACGTCGACTCGGTCGTGCCGTACCTGCTCGTCGTGCTGGGCCTCGGCACCGTGCGGGCGATCGGCAGCCCGGCCGAGGGAACGCTGCTGGTGTCGATCGTGCCGCCGGAGCGCTACCTGCCCGCGGCGGCGCGCTACTCGTCGCTACGCGAAGTGGTCGTCATCGCGGGCCCGGCCGCGGGTGGCGCGCTGATCGCGGTGGGCGCGGCGACGGCCTTCGCGACCGCGGCGG
>CAHJXF010000308.1 GCA_903644065.1 Betaproteobacteria bacterium | reverse complement strand
TCGACCGCGTGCGCGCGATGCGCCGCTTCGCCGCGTCCGCGCTCGGCCTGCCCGACAACCGCAGCTACACGACCTACGCGGACCTGAAGCGGCCCTACGTGGTGTGGAGCGTGTTCGCGGCGCCCGAGCTGTCGCTGCGGCTGCGCCAGTGGTGCTTCCCGATCGTCGGTTGCGTCGCGTATCGCGGCTACTACGCGAAGGACGACGCCGAGCGCTTCGCCGCCACGCTGCGGGAAGGCGGCGACGACGTCTACGTCGGCGGCGTCCCCGCGTATTCCACGCTCGGCTACACGACCGACCCGGTGCTGTCCACCTTCATCGGCTATCCCGAGGGCGAGGTCGCGCGCCTGATCTTCCACGAGCTCGCGCACCAGGTGCTGTACCTGTCGGGCGACACGACCTTCAACGAGTCGTTCGCGGTGGCGGTCGAGGAGGAAGGCGTCGAGCGCTGGTTCGCGGCCGAGGGCGGCGTCGACGGCGCGCAGGCCGCGGCCTATCGATTGTCGGTGCGGCGGAAAAGCGATTTCGTCGCGTTGCTGACGCGCCATCGCGCGGCGCTCGAGGCCGTGTACGCGCGCCCCGACGACGACGCCGCCAAGCGTGTCGCGAAGCGCGCCGAATTCGCCGCGCTGCAGGCCGACTACCAGGCGATGAAGAACGATCCGGCGAGCTCGTTCGCCGGCTATATCGGCTACGACCGCTACTTCGCCCAGGCGCTCAACAACGCGAACCTGGCGGCGGTCGCTACCTATACCCAGCGGGTCGATGCCTTTGCTAAGCTCCTCGCCGAAGAGGACGGCGACCTGCCGCGCTTCTACGAAGCGGTGCGTCACCTCGCGCTGCTGCCCCCGGCCGAACGCGACGAGCGGCTCGACGCGCTGGCCGGCCATCGAAGCGCAGAAGGACATGACGCGACCGGCGTTCGCTAGCGAGCCTCGGTCCGAGACGAGAAGGCGACACATGAACACGGTCCACGAAGCAGGCCTCGAACGTTCGACGACCGCCGGGGCGCGGCCCTGGCTGCAGCACTATCCGGACGGCGTCCCGGCCGAAGTCGACTGGGCGCGCTACCGCTCGTGCGTCGAATTGTTCGACGAGGCGATCGCGCAGTACCGGAAGGCGGACGCCTACGTCTGCATGGACAAGCGCATCACGTACGACGAGCTCGATCGCATGGCGAACCAGTTCGGCGCGTGGCTGCAGTCGGTGGGGCTCGAGCGCGGCGCGCGCGTCGCGTTGATGATGCCCAACGTGCTGCAGTACCCGATCGCCATCCTCGGCACGCTGCGCGCCGGCTGCGTGGTGGTCAACGTGAACCCGCTGTACACGCCGCGCGAGCTCGAGCATCAGCTGAAGGATTCGGGCGCCGAGGTCATCGTGGTGCTCGAGAATTTCGCGTCCACGCTCGAGCAGGTCGTCGAGAAGACCAGGCTGCGGCACGTGGTGGTGACCGGCATCGGCGACCTGTTCGGCTTCCCCAAGGGCGCGATCGTCAACTTCGTCGTCCGCAACGTGAAGAAGATGGTGCCGGCCTACGAGGTGCCGAACGCGACCCGCTTCAACGCCGTGCTGGCCGAAGGGGCGAAGCGGGCGCTGAAGCCGGTGCCGCTCACGCCCGACGACGTGGCGTTCCTGCAATACACCGGCGGCACCACCGGCGTGTCGAAGGGCGCCACGCTGCTCCATCGCAACGTGATCGCCAACGTGCTGCAGTCCGAGGCCTGGATGCAGCCGGGGTTGAAAGGGCGCAACGCGAACGAGCAGGTGGTCGTGGTCTGCGCGCTGCCGCTCTATCACATATTCGCGCTCACGGTCTGCTGCATGCTCGGCGTCAAGTCCGGCGCGCTGGTGGTGCTGATCACCAATCCGCGCGACATCCCGGGCTTCATCGCCGAGATGAAGAAGCACAAGGTCGTGATGCTGCCGGCCGTCAACACGCTGTACAACGCGTTGCTGCACCACCCGGACTTCAAGAGCGTGGACTGGAGCCATCTGCGCGTCGCCAACGGCGGCGGCATGGCGGTGCAGCGGGCGGTGGCCGAGAAGTGGTTCGCGACGACGGGCTGTCCGATCGTCGAAGGCTACGGCCTGTCCGAGACGTCGCCGTCGGCGACCTGCAACCCCACCGACGCCACGTCGTACAGCGGCACCATCGGCTACCCGCTGCCGTCGACCGAGATCGTGATCCGCGACGACGACGGCCGCGACGTCGCGCCCGGCGAGCCGGGCGAGATCTGCATCCGCGGACCGCAGGTCATGGCCGGCTACTGGAACCGTGCCGACGAGACCGCCAAGGTCATGTACCCGGACGGCTTCTTCAAGTCGGGCGACATCGGCGTGATGGACGAGCGCGGCCAGACGAAGATCGTCGATCGCAAGAAGGACATGATCCTGGTGTCGGGCTTCAACGTGTATCCGAACGAGGTCGAGGACGTCATCGCGTCGCATCCCGGCGTGCTGGAGGTCGCAGCCGTCGGCCTGCCCGATGCGCACTCCGGCGAGGTCGTGAAGATCTTCGTGGTCCGGAAGGACCCGACGCTCACCGAGCAGCAGTTGATCGACTACTCGAAGGAGCAGCTGGCCGGCTACAAGCGACCGAAGTTCGTCGAATTCCGCGACGAGCTGCCGAAGACCAACGTCGGCAAGATCCTGCGTCGCGAATTGCGGCCGGCCGCGGTCGCGGCCTGACGCCGCGGTCGCGGACGGACGCGCGCCGCGGCTAGCGCGGCGCGTCCTTCGGCAGCACCTGCGTGTCGACCTTCGTGACGCCCGAGCGCTTCATGTCGAGCCGGTCGGCCGCGGCCGACGACACGTCGAGAATGCGGTTCTTCGGGACCGGGCCGCGATCGTTGACCGTGACGACCACGCTCTTGTCGTTCTGCGGGTTGACGACCTTCAGCCGCGTCCCCATCGGCAAGGTCCGGTGCGCGGCGGTCAACCCGTTCGAGTCGTAGGCCTGGCCGCTCGCGGTGGTCCGGCCGTGCAGGTGCTTCGCGTAGAACGACGCGTTGCCGTGCTGCGTGGCGGGCGCGGCGTCGTCGGCGGCCGCGGGTGGAGAAGACGCCTCGTGGTGCCCCGCGTCCGCCGCGAGGCTCGCCATCGGCCAGGCCAGCATCGTCGCCATCGTCCAGGCGCGGCCGACGCCGGTCGTGCGGTAGCGAAGCGGATCCATGGCGTCTCCTCGAGCGTCTGGTCCATGACCTTGCGGGTCGACCGGGTCGGCGATGGTATCGCAAGTTCGGATAAGGTCGACGCGACCGCGCCGGGTCGCCGACTTGAAGTGTCGGCACCGGCAGGTCGACCACCCGCCCTCGATCGAGCGCCTCGAAGCGCGGACCGGACGCCACGTCGACGAGACGGCCCGGGCGACGACGGGTCGTCGGCGCGGCGCGCCAGGCCCCCGACCCGACGAATCCCGCTGGCCCGATCGATCTCGCCGCGTGCGACGCGCCGTAGAATCGGCGCGCCCGCTCTCCACTGCCGACCTCCATGACTCCTGCGCTGCGCATCGCCCGGCTCGTCAAGCGTTTCGACGCGTCGGATCGCGCGGCGGTCGACGGACTGACGTTGCAGGTCGAGGCCGGGGAGTTCTACGCGCTGCTCGGTCCGAACGGCGCCGGCAAGACCACCACGCTGCGCATGATCGCCGGGCTGCTGGCGCCGGACGCCGGCAGCGTCGAGATCTGCGGCATCGACCTCGCCCGCACGCCACGGGACGCCAAGCGCGTGGTCGCCTACGTGCCCGACGAGCCGATGCTGTACGACAAGCTGACGCCGGTCGAGTACCTCGAACTGATCGGCGCGCTGTGGGGCGTCGCGCCCGCGCACGCCCGCGCCGAGGCCGCGCGCCTGCTCGAGCTGCTGGGCCTGATGCCGCACGCGACGCAGCGCTGCGAGACCTTCTCGCGCGGCATGCGGCAGAAGCTGGTGCTGGCCGGCGCGCTGATCCGCGAGCCGACGCTGCTGATCCTCGACGAGCCGCTGACCGGGCTCGACGCCGAGGCCGCGCGGCTGGCCAAGGACCTGCTGAACGCGCATGTCGAGCGGGGCGGGTCGGTAATCCTGACCACCCACATCCTCGACGTGGCCGAACGCATGGCCGAGCGCATCGGCGTGATCCGCGCCGGCCGGCTGATCGCCGAGGGCACGCTGGCCGAGCTGCGCGCCCAGGCCCACGGCGGCGACGCGGCGACGCTCGAGGACGTCTTCCTCGAACTCGTCGCGGCGCCCGAGGCGGC
>CAHJXF010000307.1 GCA_903644065.1 Betaproteobacteria bacterium | reverse complement strand
GCGGGGCGTGCTCGCCGCGTGTCTCGCGCTCGCCGGGTTGACCGGTTGCAGTTCGATCGGCGGCTTCACCGGCGCGATCGCGGGCGCCGCCAGCGGCGCGGCGACCACCAATCCGGCGATCGGCGTCGGCGTCGGCATCGCGGTGCAGGCCGCGACCGACGCCGCGTTCCAGAAGATCTTCCGCGACATGCAGACCGACGAGCAGGACCGCATCGCCGCGCTCGCCGGCGACATGCGCGTCGGCGAACAACGGGACTGGGATATCCATCACTTCCTCCCGTTCACCGACGAGCGCGGCGCGCTTCGCATCGTCGCCGCGACCGACAACGCGCTGACGACCTGCAAGGAAGTCCTGTTCTCGGTGGTGGGCGGCTCGAAGGAGGCACCGAGCCACCAGTGGTTCGTCACGCAGACCTGTCGTCAGTCCGACGGCCAGTGGCGCTGGGCGGCGGCGGAACCGGCGGTGGGGCGCTGGGGCGCGTTGCAATAGGGCGGCTCGCGCGGCTCTTGCGGCGCGCGGCCGATACGCGATCCGCACGGCCGACGCTCGCGGCACGCGAGCGGAACACCGCTCCGATCGGCGACGTCACGCGTCGATCTCGATCAGGTGCCCGTCCTCGTCGCGCAGCAGGCCGGGACCGGTCCGGCTTCCGTCGGTCGACGTGTCGCGAGCCAACACCAGCCGGGTGGCCAGCACGTCGTCGACCTCCGACGCGGGCTCTGGCTCGCGCTCGTCGTCGCGTCGATATCCCAGCAGTTCCATATGCGGCTTCGCGCCGGACGGCAAGCGCAGGCTCACCACGTCGACGACGGCCCCGTCGATGTCGTCGAGCCGTTCCTGCTCAATGCCGCGATTGAGCGTCCGTCCCGCGACGGCGAGGCCGAGACCCTCGTAGAACGCGATGCTGCGTGCGACGTCGGCGACCGAGATCGCCGAGTGGTCGATGCGCACGAACGGTTCCGCCGCTGGCGGTTCGTCGGGCAGCAGCAGGAGCTCGAGCGGGTGGCCTTCGGGGTCGCGGAACTTGAACGCGGTCACGCCGCCGGTGTCGGCCGGCAGGCGCTGCGGGCCGCCGCGCGTGATCGGGGTCCAGGCGGTCGAGCGTTCGAGCGCGGCCATCGCGGCCGACAGGTCCGACACCACGATCGCGAAGTGCTGGAAGCGCGGGCTCCAGCCCGGCGCGTCGCGGCGTCGGTGCGAGGACGGCGCGACCGTCCGCAAGTCGACGCGCACGCCGCCGAGTCGCAGCGGAACGATGCGCCGGGATGCCGCCGCGCCATCCGGTCGAGCGTCGCGGACGGCATCGACGAGCCGCTCGAAGCCGAGCACGTCGACGTAGAACCGCGCCAGCGCGTCCGCGTCGACCGTGTTCAGCACGATGCGCGCGACGCGTTCGACCCGGATCGCTTCGCCGTTCACGGCCAGGTCGCCCCGCGCCGGTCGAGGTAGATCGCGTACAGCGTGTGCGACGCGCCGATGAAGAGGCGGTTGCGATGCCGATCGCCGAAGCACAGGCTCGCGACACGGTGCGGCACCAGCACCTTGCCGAGCAGCGCGCCGTCGGGCGCGATGCAGTGCACGCCGTCGGCCGCGCTCGCCCACAGGTTGCCGTCGGTGTCGACGCGCAGGCCGTCGCAGTAGCCCGGCTCGACCTTGTGGAAGGCCGCACCGCCCGACAGCGTCCGGCCGTCGGGCGAGACGTCGAAGACGCGGATCACCTGCAGCGGATCGTCACCCGTCTGGTCGCCGGTCTCGGCGACGTACAGCCGCGACTCGTCGGGCGAGAAAGCGAGGCCGTTCGGCCCCGCGAAGTCCGACGCCATCACGCGCAGGTCGCCGCTCGCGGGGTCGAGCCGGTACAGCGCCGGCGGTTGCTCGGAGGCCTGGATGCCGCCTTCGAAATCGTTCGAGATGCCGTACAGCGGATCGGTGAACCACACGCTGCCGTCGGACTTCACGACGACGTCGTTCGGCGCGTTGAGCCGCAGCCCGCGATGCCGGTCCACCAGCGTCGTCAGCGTCCCGTCGTGCTCGGTGCGGTGCAGGCAGCGGTCGTGATGGCTGCACGCGATCAGCCGGCCGGTGCGGTCGCGCGCCTGCCCGTTCGCATAGGCCGACGGGGCGCGATAGACCGACACGCCGGCGCCGTCGATCCAGCGCATCGTGCGGTCGTTCGGCAGGTCCTGGAACAGCAGGCAGCGGGCGTCGGCCATCCACACCAGTCCTTCGACCCAGCGAAAGCCGGTGGCCAGCGTTTCCAGCGGCGCGTTGTGCAGCACGTAGTGCGCGAAGCGCCGGTCGACGATCTCGAAGCCGTCCATCGATGGGTCCGTCGCTCGCTCGCTCGTCGGTCGAATGGCGGCGCGGTCAGCCGAACCGGCAGGGCGCATGCGGCGCGGGCCGCAGGTCCGCCGCCTCGTACTGCACGATCATCAGCACGGCCGGCTCGTCGCCGACCGTGCCCGAGAGATGACCCTTGCGGTCGCCGTCGGCCCGCGTGCCTTGGTCCTCGCCGAACGAGATCTCGCCCGCACCCATCTCGACCCGTTGCCCGTCCATCGACTCGACGAACCAGCGACCCGACAGCGGCACGATCCACTGCGGCTTCGGATTCTCGTGCCAGGTGCCGGTCCAGCCCACCGGCTGCACGGTCACGAAGACGGTCGACGGCGCCCGGGTCTTCGCGCCTTGCCACTGCGGCGCGGCCGGCGCCGACATCGACGCGAGCGCGAAGTCGGTCATCGCGCAGCGGCTCTGGCGGCTGACGCCGTCGTCGTCGGTCCACAGGTGCCAGTACGGGACGACGGGCTCGGCAGGTTCGCTCATGGCGGCGGGGAGGTCGGTGAAAGCTTCGTGACCGGCGTCGACGGAGGCGTCGAAGAAAGGGTCGAAGGAGGTGTGTAGGGAAGCGCCGCATACGGATGGGTCGACGACAGCGGCTGCTCGAAGAACCGGTCCACCGATGCGGCGCCGGTGCCGAACGTGATCAACAGGAAGCCGGCGGCCAGCGCGCAGTTCTTCCAGAAGTCCCAGAACAGTCCGCGGGCCCGGCTCGCCTTCGCCCAGAAGTCGCCCGGCTTCCAGAACGGCTTCCACAGCAGCGCCGTGACGATGCAATAACCGGCCAGGACGAAGGCCGCCAGGCGATCGGCCACGCCGGTCAACACCCCGAGCGACATGAAGACCTCGACGCAAAGGCCGATCACGATCGTGCCCTTCGCGAGCGTGCGCGACGAGAACGACTCCTGCGCCTGCCCCACGGCGGCGTCGAACTCGAGCACCTTGTCGAGCGCGCTGAACGGCAGGAACAGCGCGACGAGCAGCAGTCGGACGACGAAGGCGACGACGAGCGGGAACATGCGGCACTCTAGCGCGACGGCCGCGACCGCGCCGCACGGGAGGCCGCGCCGAAGCGTTGCGGGCGAAGCGTCGCAGGCGGCGCAGCGCAATCGCGCGCACGCGGTTTCCCCGACCGCTCGGCTCGAAATCGGCCCTGCTGTCGCTTGCGCACAGTATCGTTGCGCCCTTTCGTCCGACAGGCATGCCGTGAAGATCGAGACCCCCAACGAACCGCCCAGGACGGTCCGCGACACCGCCGAGGGCCGCCGCCTGGCCGAGATCGAGGTCACCGACTGGCGCGCCTGGGGACCGTATCTCAGCGAGCGGCAGTGGGGCACGGTCCGCGAGGACTACAGCGGCGACGGCGACGCGTGGGTCTACTTCCCGCACGACCAGGCGCGCAGCCGCGCCTATCGCTGGGGCGAGGACGGTCTCGGCGGCTTCTCGGACGACCAGTCGAAGCTGTGCCTCGCGATCGCGCTCTGGAACGAGCGCGACCCGATCCTGAAGGAGCGCCTGTTCGGCCTCGACAACGGCCAGGGCAACCACGGCGAGGACGTCAAGGAACTCTACTATTTCGTCGACGGCACGCCGACCCACAGCTACATGCGGATGCTCTACAAGTATCCGCAGTCCGCCTTTCCCTATCAGGCGTTGATCGACGAGAACGCGCGGCGCGGCCTCGACGATCCCGAGTTCGAGTTGATCGATACCGGCGTCTTCGCGGGCGACCGTTACTTCGACGTCGAGATCGAATACGCGAAGGCCGCGGCCGACGACATCCTGATGCGCGTCACCGCGCACAACCGCGCCGGCGACGCGGCACGGCTGCACCTCGTCCCGCAGCTGTGGGCGCGCAACACCTGGGCGTGGCACGCGGGGCGGGCCGAGGCGCGGCTCGATCGCGA
>CAHJXF010000306.1 GCA_903644065.1 Betaproteobacteria bacterium | reverse complement strand
GTCGCGCACGGCCCGCCGACTGTCGGTCTGCGCGGGCGCGGCGGTGCCGAGGCCGTCGTCGTCCGACCCGCGCACGCTGCCGCGTCGTGACAGGCCGGTGACGATCGGCCACAGACCCGTAGGAGCACGCTGAAGCAGGAACACCAGCAGCACGCCGAACACGATGATCTCGAAGTTGCCGTTGCTGCCGAGAAGGCGCGGCAGCCAGTTCTGCAGCTGGTCGCGCGCGATCGTCACGACGCCGGCCCCGAGCAGCGCCCCCCACACGTGCGCGGCGCCGCCCACCACCGTCATGAACAGGTACTCGATGCCCGCGTTGACGCCGAACGGCGTGGGGTTGATGGAGCGCTGCAGATGGGCGTACAGCCAGCCCGAGATCGAAGCGAGCAGCGCGGCGTAGACGAACACCACGACCTTGACGCGCGTCGTGTCGACGCCGAACGACTCGGCCATGCCCGCTCCGCCGCGCAACGCGCGGATCGCGCGACCCGGGCGCGAGTCGAGCAGCGCCTGCACCGCGAGCACGCTCGCGATCACGAACAGCCAGATCAGCCAGTAGATGTCGCGGCCCTTCTCGAGCGACCAGCCGAAGATCGCGATCGGCGGCAGGCCGTTCAGTCCGTCGTACTTGCCGAGGAACTCCATGTTGCCGAACAGGAAGTAGAAGCTGATGCCCCACGCGATGGTGCCGAGCGGCAGGTAGTGGCCCGACAGGCGCAGCGTGACGAGGCCGATCACCAGCGCGATCAGGCCGGTGACGATCAGGCCGGCGGGCAGCCCGAGCCACGGCGACAGGTGATGCACGGTCGTCAGGTAGCCGCTCAGGTACGCGCCGATGCCGACGAACGCGGCCTGCCCGAACGACGTCAGCCCGCCCACGCCGGTCAGCAGCACGAGGCCGAGCACGACCAGGCTCGACAGCCCGATGTAGTTCATCAGCGTGATCCAGAACTCGGGCGTGGCCGGCACCAGCGGCAACGCGACGAGGAGGACGAGCGCGACCGCGAACGCGATGCGGCCGGGTGTCGGACCGGACGATGAAACGCGGGACGAATCGGCGCCGGACGTATCGGCACGGGACGTATCGGCGCCGGACGAGGCGGCGCCGGACGGGGCGGCGCCGGACGAGGCGGCGCCGGACGGGGTCACCGGCGACGACCCGACCGAGGAGGTGTCGTTCATTCTTCCTCCTCCACGTGGCGGCTGGTCATCGAGCGCAGCAGCAGCACGGGGATGATCAGCGTGAACACGATGACTTCCTTGTAGGCACTGGCCCAGAACGACGAGAAGGCCTCGAGGATGCCGACGCCGATCGCACCGGCGGCCGCGACCGGGTAACTCGCCAGGCCGCCGATGATCGCGGCGACGAAGCCCTTCAGGCCGATCAGGAAGCCCGAGTCGTAGTAGATCGTGGTGATCGGCGCGATCAGCATGCCGGAGAAGCAGCCGATCAGCGCGGCCACCGCGAACGTGATGCGACCGCTCATCACGGTGCTGATGCCCATCAGCCGCGCGCCGCGCCGGTTGACGGCCGTGGCACGCAACGCCTTGCCGTACAGCGTGTACTCGAAGAACAGGAACAACGCGACGATCAGCGCGAGGCTGGTGCCGACGACCACCATGCTCTGCGCCGAGATGCTGGTCGCGCCGAGCGTAAGCGAGCCCTCGGCGAACGCCGGCGTCCGCGACCCTTCGGCGCCGAAGAAGATGAGGCCGAGCCCGGTCATGGCCAGATGCACGCCGACCGACACGATCAGCAGCACCAGCACCGACGCCTCGGCCACCGGCTGGTACGCGACGCGATAGAGGATGGGGCCGAACGGGACGACCAGCGCGAGCGTGAGCAGCACGTCGACCGCGAGCGGCAACGACCGACCCGCCGCGTAACGAGCGCCTAAGTAGAAGACGAGCGGCACGACGACGAAGCCGATCGTGGAACGCCGCAGGGGACGGAAGTTCTTCCGGCGGACCGCGACCGCGATATCCATCAGCCAGGCGACCGCGCCGGCGGCCACCAGCAGCGACGCGGTGCCCGGGGTCTTGCCGGCCACGAAGCCGGCCAGCGTCAGCGCCCCGAACGTGACGAACTCGCCCTGCGGGATGAAGATCGTCCGCGTGACCGCGAAGACGAGCACCAGCGCGATGGCGAGCAACGCGTAGATCGCGCCGTTGGTGATGCCATCCTGGATCAGGATGAGCGCGATGGAGAAGTCCACGGTCAGGCGCTCATGTCATCGAGACATTTCGTCGTTCCCGCGTACGCGGGAACCCGGTGTCGTTCAAGCATCGGCAGTCATCGGCTCAACGACACCGGATCCTCGCCTTCGCGGGGACGACCTCGAGCGGTACGCCGCTCGAACGACATTGACTCTCGAGCTTCGCGCCGATGACCTCGAGGTACGCCGCCGATCCAACGACACCGGATCCCCGCCTTCGCGCGGTTGACCTCGAGCGGCACGTCGATCGAACGACATTGGCTCTCGAGCTTCGCGCCGATGACCTCGAGGTACGCCGCCGATCCAACGACACCGGATCCCCGCCTTCGCGGGGACGACCTCGAGCCGCACGCCGCTCGAGGTCACTTCTGCAGCACCCACTGGTTGTTGTCGATCATGACCATCACGCGGCCGCGCTGGTCGAGGCCGGCGTGATCGGTCTTCGACATCGTGAACACGCCGTGGGTGGCGGGAGCGTTGCTGGTCGCCTCGAGCGCGTCGCGGAGCGCTTTCCGGAAGGCGGGCGTGCCGGGTTGCGCAGTCTTCAGCGCTTCGGGAATCGCCTTCTGCAGCAGCAGGCCCGCGTCGTACAGGTGCGCGCCGAAGGTCGCTACCGAACCGGCGCCGTAGGCCGCTTCGTAGTCCTTCACGTAGGTCAGCGCCGGCGCCTTCGACGCGTTGCTGTCCGGCAGCTGGGCCGCCACCAGGATCGGGCCGGCCGGCAGGATCGTGCCGTTGCAGTCGGCGCCGCACACGCGCAGGAAGTCGGCGTTGGCGACCCCGTGCGTCTGGTAGTACTTGCCCTTGTAGCCGCGCTCCTTCAGCGCCTTTTGCGGCAGCGCCGACGGCGTGCCGGCACCGGCGATCAGGATCGCCTCGGGGTTGGCCGACATCAGCTTGAGCACCTGCCCGGTGACGCTGGTGTCGGTCCGCGCGAAGCCTTCGTTGGCGACGATCTTGATGCCCTTGGCTTCGGCGGCCTTCGAGAACTCGGCGTACCAGCCCTGCCCGTAGGCGTCCGAGAAGCCGATGAAGCCGACCGTCTTGATGCCGTGCGCGGCCATGTGGTCGGCGATCGCCGACGCCATCAGCGCGTCGTTCTGCGGCGTCTTGAAGACCCACGCGTGCTTGGCATCGACGGGCTCGACGATCTTGGCGCTGGCGGCCATGCTGATCATCGGCGTCTGCAGTTCGGCCGCGACGTCGACCATCGCCAGCGAGTTCGATGTCACCGACGAGCCGAGCACCACGTCGACCATGTCCTCGCTGATCAGTTTCCGCATGTTCTTGACCGCGTTGGTCGGATCGGTCGCATCGTCGAGCACGATGTACTCGACGCTCTTGCCGCCGATGGTCTTCGGCAGCAGCGCCACCGAGTTCTTCTGCGGAATGCCGAGCGACGCGGCAGGGCCGGTGGCGGACAGCGTGATGCCGACCTTGACCTGCGCCTCGGCCGCGACGGGCAGGACGCCGGTCGCGGTAAGGACCACGGCCGCGATCGCGCGACGGATCGTGCTCGCGCGGTTGCGCTTGATGAAGGTCATCGGGTCTCCTCGAATCGGTGGAATCGTTGTAGGCGGCTTCGCATTGCGTCGCGAGCGCAGCGGGAACGCGTGCGGACTCTCGGGACCGGACCGCCGTCGGGCCGCGCTTGCCGGACGCCGAGGATAATCGAAAGCGTCCGGCGCACCGTTGCGGGAAAACCCTGAACGGCGCGGTCGCCGGCGGTGCCGCGACGGCTTCGAACGACGAAGACGGTGGCCGCCTCGACCTCCGCGCCGTTGGCTATGATGCGTCGTCGCGCCTCCAGTCCAGCCAACATGGTCTTTCGTTCCGCCACCGGACCCCGTCGCACTCGCAGGCGCACTCGCGGTCGCGCCTTTCTGCTCGGCGCGAGCCTCCTGCTGTCGTCGCTCTGGTGCGCCGCCGCGTTCGCCTGGGGCTTGAAGGGCCACGCGATGGTGGGCGACATCGCGACGCAGTTCCTGACGCCGGCCGCCACGCTGGCGGTGGCCGACCTGCTGCGCGACGACCTGCTAGCCGACGGCAAGCCGTCGGGCCG
>CAHJXF010000305.1 GCA_903644065.1 Betaproteobacteria bacterium | reverse complement strand
CCGGCGGGGATCGTGACGGGCGCCGCTTCGACGGGCCGCGCGCGAGCGCGTGCCGAATCCTCGCTGCCGTCGATCGAGCCGAAGCGCGCCTCGATGGCGCCGACCAGGCACTCCTTCAGGACCTCGGGCGGCAGCCCGTGCAACGCACCCTGGAACGGGTAGCGCGTATGCACGCCGTGGCTGTAGACCCAGGCCTCGCGGTTCTGCCAGTGCACGTTGTCGCCGAGCAGCACGCGATACATCTCGTGCACGATCGGGTTGTTCGAGAACATGATGTGCCCGGCATAGTCGAACGTGAAGCCGTGATCGTTCATCGACCGACACCAGCCGCCGAGTGCGGACTCCTTCTCGAACACGATGACGTCGGACTCGAGGTGATAGCCGGCCGACAGGCCGGTCGGTCCCGCGCCGAACACGGCGCAGCCGATCGGAATCGAGGCCGCGGTCCGCAGCGACGCGTCGATCACCTGGGCATCGGTGCCTTCAAGCGGGTCGGTGAGGTCGGACGCGTCGGGACGCAACACCTTCGCCGCATGCGCCTCGGCGTCGGCCGGTGAGTCGACGAACAGCGTCGCCTGCCGGTCGGCCCGCTGCGTCTCGAGCACGTCGTCGATCAGCGCGCGCATGTCGGCGACGGTGCGATCCCACGACGTCGCTTCGACGAGCCGACGCATCGCATCGCGTCGCTGGTCGCGCCGTTCCGCCGACTCGTGCAGCGCCGCCTGGCAGGCTTCGACGAAGTCGGCCGGGTGGTCGGCGATGGCGACGACGCCGGCATACGGATCGACGATGTCGCGGATGCCGGTGCTGACGATCGGCTTCTCGGCCGCCATGTACTCCAGGACCTTGGTCGGGCTGACGAAGCGCGTGGAGTCGTTGTGCGCGAACGGGATGAGGCCGATGTCCCAGTCCGCCAGCAAGCGGGGCAGGACGCCGTACGGCTGCATGCCGAGATAGTGCAGGTTGGGGCGCTGCGGCAGCGACTTCGGATCGACCTTGACGATCGGACCGACGAGAACGACCTGCCACGCGGGATCCGCATCGGCGATCGCGGCGATCAGCGCCGGGTCGAAGCGCTCGTCGATGACGCCGAAGTAGCCGAGACGCGGGCCCGGTATGCCGGCCTGCAGCGGATGGACGGTTTCCGATCTCTCCCGCGCGCCGGCGAAATGCGCCGCGTCGACGCTGCTCGGAAAGCAGTGCACGGCGGCATGCAGGTTCTGCTTGGCGCGATACAGGCTGGGCCCACCGGTGAACACGACGTCGGCCCGTTGCAGCAACGCGCGCTCGCGCTGCGCCAGCTGACGCGGCGCCTGGTTGAAGCCGGTCAGTTCGTCCATGCAGTCGTACACGATGGCCGACGCGTTCAGGTCGGCGAGCAGCGGTAGCGCCATCGGCGTGTAGAACCATGCGATCGCGTCGTCGTGCTGCGCGAGCGTCGGCCCGAGCAGGCTCCGCATGACCGCGAGATGGGCATCGTGGAACCCCGGGGCGTCCAGATTCGCGTGCACCCGCAGGACCGTGACGCCGGGGGCGGCATCGATCGTCTCGAGCCACGGCTCCTCGTTCGCGTCGGCGGTCCGTACCGGCTCCTCGATGTAGGTCACCGGCATGTGCGCGGCGAAGCGCGACAGCAGGTGTTGCGGGCGCTGGTAGACGAAGTCCCAGCGGAGGTGCGAGAAGGCGACGATGCGAGTCATGCGTTCCTGGACGGAGAGGGGGGAGGGGATCCGATCGACTCGATCGGGGGGACGATCCGCGCTGCGGCGGGTCGGGGTGAGGCGGCGATGCGATGAGCCGATGCTGTCGTCGGAAGCCGCATCGCCGACCTCGCGACCGCCGCCTGCCGGAGCCGCCGCGCACGTACCGGATCGCGCCGACCGGCTCGCGACGACGGCGTGGGAGGATGGGGATCCACCGCCGCTTCGTGGACGGTGCAGCGGCCGCGAATGCGGACCCGGTCGCTGCGGCGGATGCCCGCCACCGGAGCGTCCGGTCCCGCTTGGCGCCGGGACCACGACCTGCAGGGCGGTCGACGGGGTGTCCGCAGGGTGAGGTACGGGGCGCGGTCGATTCGGGTCGAGGTCACGCCGCCACAGACGCAAGCCGCGTGCCCGACCCGTTCGCGCGCCGGGCCGCGCGGTCCCGGCGCTCCGCGAGCGAAACGGTGCCGATCGGCCGGTAAACGTTGCTGCAAGCGGTGCACTTGTTACCCCGCGGCGTGCCGCTCGCGTCGACTGGCATCGCCGCCGCGCGGAGTCGACGCGCGGCGGTGGTTTGCGGCACGATACTTGTTAACTTGATCGCGTCGACCGGCTCGTCCTGAACCGACGACCTTGGGAGTACAGACGATGAACGTTCGTCGCGACACCCCGGCTCCGCCGAATTCCGCGCCGGATCGCGCCGGTCCGGACCGCGCCGAACAGGCGTTCGTGACGATCGTCGACAACGCACCCGACGCGATCGCCCGCCTGTCGCGCTCGGCGCGCTTCCTCTACGTCAACCAGGCCGTGGCCCGACTCGTGAACCGCACGGCGGACGCGCTCGTCGGCTGTCGTCTGACGGCGATGGGCCTGCCGCTCGACGTCCTGATCCGTTATCGACGAGGCATCCGCACGACGTTTCGCGACGGGTCCGAGGTCGCCTTCGATTTCAGCATCGACGCGCCGGATCGAACGCGTCACCTGGCGGTCCGCATCGTGCCGGAGTTCGACGACGACGGGCGGGTCGGCTCGGCGCTGGCCGTGACCTACGACATCACGCAGCGCACCGAGGCCGAGCGCGAGCGGGACGTGCTCCTCGAGCGAGAGCAGGCGGCGCGTGCGAAGGCGGAGGCGGCGTCGCACGCGCGCGACCAGTTCCTGGCCATCGTGTCGCACGAGTTGCGGTCGCCGTTGAACGGCATCCAGAGCTGGTCGCACGTCCTCGAGAACCAGTTCAGCGGCGTGGACCGCGGCAATCCGCTCGTCATCCGCGCGCTCGAAGGCATCCGCGCCGGGGTCGAGCAGCAGGTCGCCCTCATCGAGCACCTGCTCGACGCCACCGTCGCGACGACCGGCCAGCTTCGTCTCGTGCGCGGCTCGCTGGTCCTGCGCGAGTCGATCGAATCGGCCGTGCTCGAGATCCGCGCATCGGCCATCGACAAGGACGTCGCGCTGCACGTCGACATGCGCCTGCGCGACGAGCGGATCGACGGCGATCCCCACCGGGTACGGCAGGTGTTCGGACACCTGCTGTCCAACGCGCTCAAGTTCACGCCGAAGGGCGGCAGCATCTGGCTCTCGGCCCGGCCCGACGGCGACGCCGCGACCATCGTCGTGCGCGACAGCGGGCGGGGCTTGACGACGGGATTCGAACACTGGCTGTTCGAACCGTTTCGCCAGGCCGACAGTTCGAACACCCGTCGTGCCGGGGGCATCGGCCTCGGCCTCGCGCTCGCGCGCCGCATCGCCGAGCTGCACGGCGGACGCATCGTCGCCGACAGCGCCGGGCCGCATCTGGGTGCCACCTTCACCGTCACGTTGCCGCTCGAGGCTCGCGCGGTCCATGCCATGCCGGCCGCGACGACCGGCATCGCGCAACGCTCCGTCGAGCTCGCCGGGGTGCACGCGGTGGTGATCGACGACCAGCTCGAGGCGCGGGAAGCCCTGCGTGCGCTGTTGACGCAATTCGGCGCCCGCGTGGAGGTCGCGGCGTCCAGCCAGGCCGCGCTCGAACTGATCGACCGGCAACCGGCCCTGCCTCACGTCGTGATCTGCGACATCGCGATGCCGGAGGAGGACGGCTACGGCTTCCTGCGTCGACTGCGGGCCCACGAGGTCGACCGGGCGTCGCACCGTCCGTTCGCCGCCGGCGATCCGTCGTCCACGCCGGTCATCGCGCTCAGCGCATTCGCGGAACCGCTCGATCGGCCGGTCGCGGCCGGCGCCGGGGTCGACTTCTACCTCGCCAAGCCCGTCAGTCCGCAGCAGTTGCTGGTGACGTTGTCGCGCATCGGCGTCGGCGACGCCGCGCCGCGTTAGCGATCGTCCGGGTCGACGGCCGTCCGGCCGATCGACGACAGGGCACCGGCCCGCGATCGGGCGAAGCGACCGGCCGGATTCCGCGATCCTTCGCCACACGGTCCGCCCGTCGCGGCCGGCGTCGCCGTCTGTCGATGGCGCTCGCGCCGTTCGTGGGGCGACAGGCCGGCCAACGCCCGCATCACGTTGGCGAACAGGTTCTGCGGTTGGCGCCGCAGCAGGTCGTCGAGCGCCGGGAAGCCGCTCTCGCCGTCGAG
>CAHJXF010000304.1 GCA_903644065.1 Betaproteobacteria bacterium | reverse complement strand
AGCCGCAGCCGCAGCCGCAGCCGCAGCCGCAGTCGCAGTCGCAGTCGCAGTCGCAGTCGCAGCCGTAGCCGCAGCCGTAGCCGCAGCCGCATGAGCTTCGACGTCGACCTGACGAAGCGCATGACGAGCGCATCGCGCACCTTTCACCTGCGCGTCCGCTTCACGACGCGCGCGAAGCGGACCGTGCTGTACGGACCGTCGGGTGCGGGCAAGAGCCTCACGCTGCAAGCCATCGCCGGACTGCAGACGCCCGACGACGGTCGCATCGCCTTCGACGGCGACGTGCTGTTCGATCGCGCCACGAAGATCGACGTGCCGGCCCGGCGGCGCCGCTTCGGCTTCCTGTTCCAGGACTACGCACTGTTCCCCAAGCTCACCGTGCGGCAGAACATCGCGTTCGGGTTGTCGCGCGGTTTCGGCAATCCGTCCTCGCGGGTCGACGCCGAACCGGTCGAGCGCTGGCTGCGCGCGTTCGAGCTGGTCGACGTGGCCGACCAGCGGCCGCGAACGCTGTCGGGCGGCCAGCGCCAGCGCACCGCGCTGGCCCGCGCGCTGGTCAACGAGCCGCGCGCGCTGCTGCTCGACGAGCCGTTCTCCGCGCTAGACCCCGGCCTGCGTCACCGCATGCGCGACGAACTCGACCGGCTGCTCGACACCGTCGACCTGCCGATGGTCATGATCACGCACGACCCGGAAGACCTGGCCCGCTTCGGCGACGAGGCTTTCCATCTCGAACACGGCACCATCACCGAACCCCAGGAATCCATCATGAAGACCAGCGCACGCAACCACTTCGAAGGCACCGTCCACGCGATTCGCGAAGGCGCCGTCAACGACGAGATCGAGATCGCACTCACGAGCGAGCTGCGCATCGTCGCGACCGTGACGCGTGCGAGTCGCACGGCGCTCGGGCTCGCAGTCGGCGTCGCCGCCTTCGGGCTGGTCAAGGCCTCGTCGATCATCCTCGTCACGGAGGCCGACGACGTGAAGCTGTCGGCCCGCAATCAAATGACCGGCAAGGTCGCTCGCATCGTGCCGGGCGCCATCAACACGGAAGTGGTGCTGCAGGTGCCGGGCAGCGCCGAGGTCGTCGCGGTGATCACCAACGAGAGCGCGGGCCACCTCGGCCTCGAAGTCGGCGTCGCGGCGACCGCGCTGTTCAAGGCGTCGAGCGTGGTGGTCGGCGTGGCGTCGCGCTGAGCGGCGCGTCGATCAGTTCGCGCTCGAGCGCCACAGGCCGAGCGCCTTCTGGATCGGCCGGTCCGAGTAGCTGAACAGCACCGCGTCGTCGTCGGCCTGGAGCGAGACCGGCATCCACGACGGGGCGACGAAGATGTCGCGCGGGGCCCAGTCGAACGTCCGGTCGCCGATCGTCGTGCGGCCGCGGCCCTCGACGACGTTGTAGATCGTGCCGTCGGTGACGCGCTCGACCGAGCCGGCGAAGCCCTTCGGCAGGTACTGGATGAAGGTCGCCATCGTCGGGATCGCGCTGCCGCCGCTGGCCGGATTGATGAACTGCATCTTGACGCCGTGCGCCGCGTGCAGCGGGCCGCTGCGGGCCAGCCGGTCGAGCGTCTCGCGGCTGCGCTCGTACGGATAGTGGAACACCGGGCTGGTCATCGACGACGGTTGCCAGTCGACCGGCAGCATGTTGTTGCCGAAGCGGGCCAGCGCGTCGCCTTCGGGACGGGTCACCGGCTGCGCCCCGCTGCCACTGTCGTCGTCGAGGCGCTCGGCGAAGCTCGCGTCGAGCATGCGGATCAGCGGGATGTCGAGGCCGTCCATCCAGATCACCGGATCGACGCCGGTGTTGCCGTGGTCGTGCCAGGTCCACGACGGCGTGATGATGAAGTCGCCGCGGCGCATGGTGACGCGTTCGCCGTCGACCGCGGTATACGCGCCGTCGCCCTCGACCACGAAACGCAGCGCCGATTGCGTGTGGCGGTGGCTCGGCGCGACCTCGCCGGGCAGAATCACCTGCAAGCCGCAGTACATCGTGTGGGTGATCGACGAGTTGCCGCGCAGCGCCGGGTTCTCGAGGATCAGCACGCGCCGCTCCGCTTCCTTGGCGGTGATCAGGCGACCGGCTTCGAGCAGGTAGTCGCGGATCGCGTCGTAGCGCCAGTGCGCCGGCCGGCACGGCGACGCGGGCTGCTGGATCACGAGCTGTCCGAGCACTTCCCAGAGCGGCGTCAGGTGATGCGGGTCGAGGCGCTCGTAGAAATTTCGGCGTTCGCTGGTGAGGGTCGGCTTGTCGAACATGGCGGTCCTTCGCGTTGCGTGCCGGACGAGGTCGAACGGCGAGGATCAGCGTAATCCTCCGGGGCCCGCCTGCCAAACGGAACACCTGCCGGGACGGCTCCGTGCGTGCGACGCGGGGTCACGGCCATGCTATAAATTGTGGTGACCCGACGAGCGGGTCTTCATCGACATCCTGGGAGAAAAACGATGCGTGTTGTTCATCTGGCCGGAGCGGCCGTGCTGCTGGCGAGCGTTTCCGCGCTCGCCATCGACTTCGGCAACCTCAATCTCGACAACGTCGTGAAGGGCGGGCAGGGCATGGTGAAGGCGGCGTCGCTGACCGACGGCGACATTCGCGACCTGACCGTGCGCTCGTGCGCCGAGATGGACTCAAAGTCGCACGTGGCGCCTCCCGGCGACAAGTACGCGCAGCGGCTGACGCGCGTCATGAAGGACATGCCCGGCACCATCGCCGACCAGACCATCAACTACAAGGTATACCTGACGAGCGACGTCAACGCGTGGGCCATGGCGAACGGCTGCGTGCGCGTCTACAGCGGGTTGATGGACATGATGGACGACGACGAGCTGCGTGGCGTGATCGGTCACGAGGAAGGGCACGTGGCGCTGGGCCATACCCGCAAAGCGATGCAGACGGCGTACGCCACGTCGGCGGCGCGCGACATCGCCAGCTCGGCCAACGGCACGGCGGCGGCGCTGTCGCAGTCGCAGCTCGGCGACCTGGCCGAGAAGTTCGTCAACGCGCAGTTCTCGCAGTCGCAGGAAAGCGAGGCGGACAACTACTCGTTCGACCTGCTGACCAAGCAGAAGCTGAAGCGCGAAGGCCTGGTCACGGCGTTCCAGAAGCTCGCCAAGCTCGACGGCGGCAAGAGCTCGATGTTCAGCTCGCATCCGTCGTCGGCGAACCGCGCCGAGAACATGCAGAAGCGGATCGACGGCAAGGCCTGAGCGGGCGTCGACGGGACGGGTCGCTCGGCTCGCGGCGGAGCGACCCGGGTCCGGCGGCCGTCACCGCCGACTGCTTCCGGCACCGAACCGGGCGAGCGATCGTATGCGCGCCCCGCGTGACTCGCGCTGGTCGTCGCGGCCGTCGCGCCCACGTCCCGAGCCGCGGACCACGCAACTCGAAGCGGTCGTCGAGGAAACGAGCGCGATGCGTTCGGCTCCGGCCGCCCGGCCCGCGACCCGGACCAGTTACGCTCCGCGTCGTGCCCGCCTCGATCACCACCGACCTCCCCGCCCGCCTCGACCGCCTGCCGTGGTCGCGCTTCCACACGCTGGTGGTGGCCGCGCTCGGCATCACGTGGATCCTCGACGGCATCGAGGTGACGCTGGCCGGCGCGGTCGCCGGCGCGTTGAAGAGCGAACGGAGCCTGCACTTCAGCAACGCGAACGTGGGCTTCGCCGCGAGCGCCTATCTCGCCGGCGCCGTCGCCGGGGCGCTGCTGTTCGGCTGGCTCACCGACCGCCTCGGCCGGCGGAAGCTGTTCTTCGTCACGCTGTTGCTGTACATCGCGGCCACCGCGGCCACCGCGCTGTCGTGGGACCTGGCCAGCTTCGCGTTCTTCCGCTTCCTGACCGGCGCCGGCATCGGCGGCGAATACACCGCGATCAACTCGACGATCCAGGAACTGACGCCGGCCCGCGTGCGCGGCCGCACCGACCTCGCGATCAACGGCAGCTTCTGGATCGGCGCGGCCGCCGGCGCGGCGGGGTCGATCGTGCTGCTCGACCCCGCGCTGCTCGGGCCCGACCTCGGCTGGCGCGTGTGCTTCGGCATCGGCGCCGTGCTCGGTCTCGCGATCATCGGGCTGCGCGTGTTCGTGCCGGAGAGCCCGCGCTGGCTGATGTTGCGCGGCCGGCTCGACGAGGCCGAGGCGATCGTCGCCGACATCGAACGGCGGGCCGGCTCGATGCCGCGTTGAAGCGCGCGGACGAGCACTACCAGGCGGGCCGCTGCACGCCGCTGTGAGGCACTTCGCCGCGCCGGCTTTCTGGTTTCACTACCAGCGGTTGCCC
>CAHJXF010000303.1 GCA_903644065.1 Betaproteobacteria bacterium | reverse complement strand
CAGCTGTCCGCCGCGGTCACCGACGCGATGCAGACGCTCAACATGACCGGCGGCCGCTTCGAGGTCGCGTCGATCGCCGGCGAGCCGACCGCGCACGGCGTGGAGGACATCGAGTTCCGCGTCGCCGCCCATCCGGGCGCCACGCCGCGCGCCATCGCGAAGGTCGCGTCGGGCGGCGAGCTGGCGCGCATCAGCCTCGCGATCTCGGTGATCGCGAGCGTCGCGACCACGGTGCCCACGTTGATCTTCGACGAGGTCGACAGCGGCATCGGCGGCGCCGTCGCCGAGGTCGTCGGCCGGCTGCTGCGACGCCTCGGCGAGTCGCGCCAGGTGCTGTGCGTGACGCACCTGCCGCAGGTCGCCGCGCTCGGCAACGAGCACTTCGCGGTGCGTAAACGCGTCGAGCGGGACGCCGACGATGCGCTGGCGCTGACCCGCATCGACAAGCTGGACGCGGCGACGCGCGTCGACGAGGTCGCGCGCATGCTCGGCGGCATCGAGATCACGACGACCACGCGCCGCCACGCGCGCGAGTTGCTGGCCGCGGCCTGATCGCGCGTCGCCGACCGACCGTCGGGGCGTCGGCGAAGACCGCGCGCTCGTCGTCCCGCCGCAGCGGTTCTCACTGCATCGTCATGCCCTTCTGGTGCGCCATCGACATGGCGCCGCGTTCCTCGACGTGCAGCATCACGTCGACGCGGCCGGCATGCTCGAACTGCAGCGTGACCGGCACCTCGTCGCCGACCGCCCAGGGCTTCTTCAGGCCGATGAACATCAGGTGGTAGCCGCCGCCCGGCGCCATCGCGACATGCCGGCCCGGCGCGACGGCGATCGTCGCCACGGCCCGCATGCGCATCACGTCGCCGTCCATCGTCATCGCGTGCAGCTGCACCTGCTCGGCGGCCGGCGAGGTCGCGCCGACCAGCGCATCGGCGACCTTCCCCTCGTTGAACAGGTCCTTCAGGTACGCGCCGCCCGTCGTGGCGCCGGGTGGTGTCGCGAGCGCGTACGGGTGCTCGATCTTCAGCGCGCCGACGCGGGCCTCGTGCGCATCGGCCGGCGATCCGGGCAGCGCCAGCAGGCTCGCCAGCAGCATGGCCAGGGTCTTCGCCCGCATCGTCTTGGTAGTCATCGTCGTCCTCGTAGTCGCATGTCGTCGCCCGGCTCCGCGACGAACGGGCGCCGCGGATCGGGATGAAAGGCGGGTACTTCCCGTCGCCCGGGTCGGTGCCCAGCGAGCCGGCCCGGCGGCGGTCGAAGCGAACGACGAGCGAAGCGAGCGGCACGGCACGCGAAGGCTGCGCCTCGAACGAGGCGCATCGAGTCACGACGCGGAAGGCGGTCCGCGGGCGGGGAGCGGCGCCCCGACCAGACTGGCCAGGCGGGCAGCGGGGACGCTACGTCGGACAGGCGCCAGCGGCTGGTCCGGCGTCGCGTCCCAGGCGACGACGCGCGGCGGAACGCCGGCCGCGATGCACATCGGACAGTGCGCGCCGCCGTCACCGGGGCGGTCGCCCGGCGCCGCATCGACGACATGCGAGCCACCGGCGTCGGTGACGACGAAGCGCACGCCGTGCACCGAGCACACCGCTTCGTAGGCGACCGGATTCACGAACGGGGCCAGCGACGTCACGGCGAGCGTCATGACGAAAGAGGCGAGAACGAGGGCGGCGCGACGAAGGAAGCGGACGGACGGCACGTCGGCGATTGTACGTCGGCACCTGTACGCCGGCACTTGTACGTCGGCACCTGTACGTCGGCACTTGTACGTACGTCGGCGCCTGTATGCCGGCGCCTGTACGTCGGCGCACGGCGATCGTGGCGCCGGCTCCTCCGACCCTGTGACGGCGCCAGATGAGCCGCTGCGAGGCGAATGCCGCTGTCAGGCGGCCGGGCGATCGCCGATCTTCCACCACGACGGCAACAGGCGCGTCACGTCGGCGCGCGCATAACGATCGTCGATCAGGTGGATGGTGCCGGTGTCGGTCGGCGTGCGGATCACGCGGCCCGCGGCCTGGGTGACCTTGCGAAGCCCCGGATAGAGATAGGTGTAGTCGTACCCGGCGCCGAAGAACGTCTCCATGCGACGCCGCATCTCCTCGTTGACCGGGTTGACCTGCGGCAGGCCCAGCGTCGCGATGAACGCGCCGACGAGGCGGCTGCCGACCAGGTCGATCCCTTCGGCGAAGGCGCCGCCGAGCACCGCGAAGCCGATGCCGACGCCGTCGACGGTGAAGCGCGCGAGGAAGGCCTCGCGTTCCGCATCGGCCATCCGCCTGCCCTGCCGCCACATCGGCACGTCGGGATGGCGCAGCGCGAAGACGTCGGCCGCCCGCTCGAGATACGCGTAGCTGCCGAAGAACGCCAGGTAATGACCGGGTCGCCGTCGGTACTGCGCGCCGATGACTTCGGCGATCGGCACCAGCGACCGCTCGCGATCGGCATAGCGCGTCGAGATCGACCGCACCACGCATACCTCGAGCTGCGCCGCGTCGAACGGCGCGTCAACGTCGACGACGGCGTGTCCCGCGGGCAAGCCCAGCGTATCGGCATAGAAGGCGTGGGGCTTCAACGTGGCCGAGAACAGCGTCGTGGTGCGCGCGACCGCGAAGCGCGGCGCGAGGAACGAGGCGGGCACGACGTTGCGGATGCCGAGCGTCGACGCCGCGTCGCGCGCGCTCGGTCCGATGCGCGGCTTCGTGACGTCGAACAGCGAGTGGGTGTCGAAGGTCTCGAGCAGCCGCGTGAAGGCGAGCAGGTCGAAATAGAAACGCAGCAGCACGACGTCGACCGCGGCCGGTTCCTCGCCGAGGACGGCAGTCAGGGCGGCCACGAGCTCGATCGCCGCCTGGGCGAGCGGTCGCGGGCACGCGCCGAGGACGGCGTAGTGCTCGTCCTGCGCGTTCGCCAGACGACTCCAGGTGCGCGACAGTCGATCGAGCGGCTGCTTCAACGAGGCCGGCGCCCCCGGTCGAATCGCCTGCAGCGTCTCGAAGCGCAGCTCGGCGCTGTACATCGAGCGCGCCCGCTCGACCAGGTTGTGCGCCTCATCGACCAGCACCGCGACCCGCCACTCGTTGACGGCGGTCTGCGCGTGCAGCGCCGCATGGGCGTCGAAGAAGTGGTTGTAGTCGGCGACGATCACGTCGCTCCAGGCCGCCAGGTCCTGCGCGAGCCAGTACGGGCAGACGGCGTGGGCCAGCGCGACCGAGCGCAGCGCGACCCGATCGAGCAGCGCGGGTCCGGCCGGGTCGAACGCGGCCTCGCGCGCGGCGGGCAGGCGATCGTAGAAGCCGCGGGCGAGCGGACAGGCGTCGCCATGGCAGGCGCGGTCCGGATGCTCGCAGGCCTTGTCGCGCGCCGTCAGCTCGACGATGCGCAGCGTCGCGCAGCCGGCGCCGATCGTGCGCAGCGCATCGAGCGCGAGGCGCCGACCGGTTCCCTTCGCCGTCAGGAAGAAGACCTTGTCGAGGTGCTCGGCGGCGCAGGCCTTCAGCACCGGGAACAGCGTGCCGACGGTCTTGCCGATGCCGGTCGGCGCCTCGGCCAGCAGGCACGCGCCGCGGCGGGCCGCGCGATAGACGGACTCGGCGAGTTGGCGCTGGCCGTCGCGGAACGCCGCGTGCGGAAAGACCAGCGCAGCAAGCGCCCGGTCGCGCGCGGCGCGATGCGCGACCTCGCGATCGGCCCAGACCAGAAAGCGATCGCACAGGTCCTCGAAGAAGCGGCGCAGTTCGGCGGCGCTGCGACGTTCGTCGATCGACGGCTCGGCGCGCTGGGCGCGGATGTCGAAGTAGACCAGCGACACGGTCATCGCGTCGAACCCGTGCGCGTCGCACAGCAGCCACGCATAGACCATCGCCTGCGCGCGATGCAGCTCGCGATGATTGGCCGGGATGCGCTCGAAGCGGCCGGCGAAGGTCTTCACTTCCTCGACGCGCCGCGTGGCCGGATCGAAACCGTCGGCTCGCCCGCGCACCGCGAGGTGGCGATGGCGGCCAGAGACCGGAACCTCGCTGCGCTGCCCCGCGAGGCGTGCCGCCGCGACGACGCGATGACCGGCCACGCCCTGTTCGGCGGTCGGCGACGGCGTAAAGCGGAGATCGAGGTCACCGCGCTTGGCGGCGAAGGCGCACAGGACGCGGACGGCGACCGTGTAGGTCGGAGGATTCATGCACAGGACGCGTCGAGACGAAGATCCATCGAGCGCCGCCTGCCAGTGCAAGCAGCGAACGATCGTTCACCATTGTATTCGCGTCCTGCCGGGTCGTTCGGCGCCGAGCGGC
>CAHJXF010000302.1 GCA_903644065.1 Betaproteobacteria bacterium | reverse complement strand
CGACACCGCCGTCGGCGGTCGGGAGCCCAAGGTCGACGACGCGCTCGGCGCGATGAGGAGCGAGCCGGCGGTCGACGTCGAATCGCCGCCCGCGGCCCGCGGCCGCATCGCGGCCCTCTGATCCGGCTTCAGCGCTCGAGCAGGCGGCCGAGCCGCGCGACGGCTTCCCGTAGGTGTTCCATCGACGTGGCGTACGACAGTCGCACCCAGCGGTCCGGGTCGTGCCGCCCGAAGTCCCGCCCCGGAACCAGCGCGACGCCCGCCTCGTCCAGCACACGCAACGCGAACGCGTGGCTGTCGGGCACCGCCGCCGACAGGAACGCCGTGCAGTCCGCGTAGACGTAGAACGCGCCGTCGGGCAGAACCGGGATCGCGAAGCCCAGTGCCTGCAGCGCCGGCACGAGATAGTCGCGGCGGCGACGGAATTCGGCCCGACGCGACTCGAAGATCTCGATGCAGGCCGGCTCGAAGCAAGCCAGCGCCGCGTATTGCGCGGGCGTCGACGCGCAGATGAACAGGTTCTGCGCGAGCTTCTCGAACGTCGGCACCAGCGTCGGCGGCACGACGGCCCAGCCGAGGCGCCAGCCGGTCATGCCGAAGTACTTCGAGAAGCTGTTGACGACGATCACGTCGTCGCCGATCCCGAGCGCCGAGCGCTGCGGTGCCGCGCCGTCCGCCGGGTACGAGAGCTCGAGATAGATCTCGTCGACGATCGAGATGCCGCCGCGCGCCGCGACCGCCGCGACGATGCGGCGCAGTTCGTCGGGCGCGATCGACGTGCCGGTCGGATTGGACGGCGACGCGATCAGCACGCCGCGCGTCCGCTCGGTCCAGTGCGCTTCGACCATCGCCGCGGTCAGCTGGAAGCGGTCGGCGGCCCCGGACGGGATCAGCGTCGCGACGCCGTCGAAGGCCGACACGAAGTGGCGGTTGCACGGGTACGACGGATCGGGCATCAGGATCTCCCGGCCCGGGTCCAGGACGGCGGCCATCGTCAGCAGCAGCGCGCCGGACGCGCCGGCGGTGACGACGACGCGATCGGGGTCGATCCGCACGCCGTGCCGCTCGTGGAGGAAGGTCGCGATCGCTGTCCGCAGCGACCGGAGGCCGACCGCCGGCGTGTATTGCGCCGCGCCCTGCCGCAGCGCTTCGGCCAGCGCCTCGACGACGCGCGGCGGCGCGCCGAAATCGGGTTCGCCGATGCTCATGTGGACGATCGAGCGGCCTGCGAGCTCCAGCGCCCGCGCCCGCTTGACCAGTTCCATGACGTAGAACGGCTCGATGCGGGCGGTGCGAGCGGCGAGCGACAGGGCGTCGTGGCGGTCCATGCGGCGGGCGGGGCGGGAAACGGGTATCGCGATCATAGGACGACCCGGCACGGTGCCCGACGCGCGGGGCGATAATCGGGTCGCAGGCAGGAGCCGCGACCCGCGGCGGCGAACCGAGACGCTCATGAACGACGACGCAGGCAAGTCCCTTCTGGCTTCCACCCAGATCGACCCGCCGGTGGAGCCCGGCCCGCGCATCACGCTGACCGACAAGCAGGCCGAGCTGCGGCAGGCCGCGCTCGAATATCACGAGTTCCCCGTGCCGGGGAAGATCTCGGTGGCGCCGACCAAATCGCTGGTCAACCAGCGCGACCTCGCGCTCGCCTATTCGCCCGGCGTCGCCGCGGCCTGCGAGGAGATCGTCGCCGATTCCAACAACGCGTTCCGCTACACGGCGCGCGGCAACATGGTCGGCGTGATCACCAACGGCACCGCGGTGCTCGGACTCGGGGCGATCGGCCCGCTGGCGGCCAAGCCGGTGATGGAAGGCAAGGCGGTGCTGTTCAAGAAGTTCGCCGGCATCGACGTGTTCGACATCGAGATCGCCGAGCGCGACCCGGCGAAGCTGATCGAGGTGATCGCGGCGCTCGAGCCCACCTTCGGCGGCATCAACCTCGAGGACATCAAGGCGCCCGAGTGCTTCGAGATCGAACGTGCGTTGCGGAAACGCATGAAGATCCCGGTGTTCCACGACGACCAGCACGGCACCGCGATCATCGTCGGCGCCGCGATGACCAACGCGCTGATCGTCAGCGGCAAGACCTTCGCCGACGTCAAGCTGGTGGTGTCGGGCGCCGGAGCGGCGGCGCTCGCGTGCGTCGACCTGCTGGTCGACCTCGGCCTGCCGATCGCCAACATCTGGCTGACCGACCTGGCCGGCGTCGTGTACCGCGGGCGAGCCGAACTGATGGACCCCGACAAGGAACGCTTCGCGCAAGCCACCGAGATGCGCACGCTCGCCGAGGTGATCGTCGGCGCCGACATATTCCTCGGTCTGTCGGCGGGCGGCGTGCTGAAGCAGGACATGGTGGCGACGATGGTCGACCATCCGATCATCTTCGCGCTCGCCAACCCCACGCCCGAGATCCTGCCGGAGCTCGCGAAGGCGGTGCGGCCGCACGCCATCCTCGCCACCGGGCGCACCGACTATCCGAACCAGGTCAACAACGTCCTGTGCTTCCCGTTCATCTTCCGCGGCGCGCTCGACGTGGGTGCGACGACGATCACGCGCGAGATGGAGATCGCCACCGTCAACGCGATCGCCGAGCTCGCGCGCCAGGAGCAGAGCGACATCGTCGCCACGGCCTACGGCATCGAGGACCTGGCGTTCGGCTCCGAGTACCTGATCCCCAAGCCCTTCGACCCGCGGCTGATCGTCAAGATCGCGCCGGCCGTGGCGCAGGCGGCGATGGACTCGGGCGTGGCACTGCGGCCGATCGACGACATGGCCGCGTACGCGGAGCGGCTGGTGCAGTTCGTCTACCAGAGCGGCACGATGATGAAGCCGATCTTCACGTCGGCCCGCACCGCCGCGCCCGAGCACAAGCGCATCGTCTTCGCGGAGGGCGAGGAGGAGCGCGTGCTGCGCGCCGTGCAGGTGGTGATCGACGAGAAGCTGGCGGTGCCGATCATGATCGGACGGCCCCACGTCATCGAGCAGCGCATCGCGCGCTACGGCCTGCGCATGAAGCTCGGCGTCGACGTGACGGTCGTCAACACCGAGCAGGACGATCGTTATCGCGACTACTGGACGACCTATCACGGGCTGATGATGCGCAAGGGTGTCGACCAGCAGATGGCGCGGCTCGAGATGCGTCGCCGCAGCACGCTGATCGGCGCGATGATGATGCGCAAGGGCGAGGCCGACGGGATGGTGTGCGGCACCGTCAGCAGCGTGCATCGCCACCTCGCGTACATCGACGAGGTGCTCGGCCATGCCGACGGCGCGAAGGTCTACGCCGCGATGAACGGGCTGATCCTGCCGGGTCGCCAGGTGTTCCTCGTCGACACGCACATCAACGTCGACCCCAGCGCGGCGCAGCTGTGCGAGATCACGATGATGGCGGCCGACGTGATGCGCCGCATCGGCATCGTGCCGAAGGCGGCGCTGCTGTCGCACTCCAACTTCGGTTCGTCGAACGACGCGTCGGCGGTCAAGATGCGCGACACGCTGGCGCTGCTGCGCGACCAGGCCCCCGACCTCGAGGTCGACGGCGAGATGCACGGCGACTGCGCGCTCGACGAGCCGTTGCGTCGTTCGGTCGCCACCGACACGACGCTGAGCGGCGAAGCCAACCTGCTGGTGATGCCCAACCTCGACGCGGCCAACATCGCCTACAACCTGTTGAAGGTGGCGGCCGGCAAGAACGTGGCGATCGGCCCGGTGCTGCTCGGCTGCGCGGCGCCGGTCAACATCCTGACGCCGTCGGCCACCGTGCGCCGCATCGTCAATCTGGCGGCCCTGACCGTCGTCGAGGCGAACGCAGGACGTTGAGCCGTCCCCGTGGCGGAAGCGACGACGGTCGCGACCGACGCGAAGCGGTCACGCCCGCGAGGCCCGCCCGCCGCCGTCGACAGACGCGGCGACGAGCGCCAGCTCCGCCGGCGCCGACAACAGGTGGCGAACGAGCCATGCCAGTCCCCACGACGCCGCGAGGGCCGGGACGTACCACAGGAAGCCCCAGCGCGGGTCGGCGCCGGTCGCGTGCCAGGCGTCGACGACCAGCCACACCACGAACATGTGGCCGAGGTACACCTCGTAGCTGAGCCGGCCGAACGAGCGGAGCCACGCCGTGCCGCGGCGGGGGCGGGCGGCCGTAGCACGCGCGCGCCATTGCAGCGCCGTCACGAGCGATGCCGCGGACAGCGACAGCACCAGCACGCTGCCATTGCCGAACGAGGTCCACAACTCACCGCCGCAGAACAGCGCGGCGCCGACGCCGACCAGGCCGAGCGCCAGCGTCA
>CAHJXF010000301.1 GCA_903644065.1 Betaproteobacteria bacterium | reverse complement strand
CCGACGCCGCGCAGCCGGTCGGCGAACCACGCCCGGCCGCCGTTGCCGCGCAGGATCAGCACGCGCCCGGCGAATTCCCGCGTCAGCTGCAGTGCCGCGTCGAGCGCCGCGAACAGCGCTTCGGAGTCGAAACGGGCGTTGGTCGACTGCGCGGTCTCGACCGGCGAAGGCGATACGATCCGGTGCGCGGGTTGCGCGATGCCCAGCGTCCGCAGTGCCGCGACGCTGCCCGGGCCCATCACGCCGATCGCGACCTCGGGCGGCCACGGCCCGACGCGGTGCGCCAGTGCCTGCCGGATCGCATTCGGGCTGACGAACACGACGAGCCGGTAGTCGCCGACCCGGGCCATCGTCCGGTCGAGCTCCGACGCGTCGTCGACCGGCTCGATGCCCAGCACCGGCAGCGCGACGACCGAGCGCTTGCGCCGGCGCAGCGCCTCGATCAGCGCGTGCGCATCTCCGGCGGGACGCGTGACGAACAGCGTGGCGCGACGATCGAGGGAAGCGTCCGACGGCATGCCGGACGCCTCGCTCAGAGCGCTTCGATCAACGCGGCGCCGCCCTGCGCCAGCAGCGACTCGCCGACGTCGCGGCCCAGCGCTTCGGCCGCGTCGGTGTCGTCGGACGCGGGATCGAGCGACACCGATCCCGACGCCGTCATCAGCAGCGAACCGTCGGGGCGCCCGAGGAGCGCTGCCAGCGACAGGCGATCGGGCGCGGTCCAGCGCGCGTAGGCGCCGAGCGGCATCGTGCAGTTGCCGCCGAGCGCGCGCGAGACCGCGCGTTCGGCCAGGACCGCGAGCGCCGTCGACCGGTCGTGCAGCGGCGCGAGCAGTCGCGCGAGATCGGCACGGTCCGCGGCGATCTCGATGGCCAGCGCGCCCTGCCCCGGCGACGGCAGGCTCTGCTCGGGCTCCATGCGCACGCGGATCCGCGATTCGAGACCGAGCCGCACCAGGCCGGCGGTCGCCAGCAGCATCGCGTCGAAGTCGCCGCGATCGAGCTTGTCGAGGCGCGTGCCGACGTTGCCGCGCACCGGCACGATGTGCACGTGCGGATACATCGCGCGAAATTGCGATTCGCGCCGCAGGCTCGACGTGCCGACGACGGTGCCCGGCGGCAGCGCATCGGGCGACGCGTGCAGATTCGACACGAACGCGTCGCGCGCGTCCTCGCGCGGTGGAATGGCGGCCAGCATCAGGCCGTCGGCCAGCGTCATCGGCACGTCCTTCAGCGAGTGGACGGCGAGATCGGCGCGGCCCTCGAGCAATGCCGACTCGAGCTCCTTCACGAACAGACCCTTGCCGCCGACCTTCGACAACGTGCGGTCGAGGATCCGGTCGCCCTGCGTCGTCATGCCGTCGATCACCACGTCGCAATCGGGATACAGGCGCTTCAGCTCGTCGCGGACGTGCTCGGCCTGCCACATCGCCAGGCGGCTCTCGCGGGTAGCGATGACGACGCGCTGCGGGACGGCGCCTTCCCGCTTCGACGGCATCGAGCTCACGCGACCTGCCCGGACTCGATCTGCTCGATCACGTCGGCGGCGATCGCCTCGACCCGCCGCTGGGTCAACGCCGAGAACACCTCTTCCCATGCCGACGACGACGTGTTCGCCGTCGGCACGTCGAGCGTCTCGGCGCCGGCGCCCGGGCGCGGCAGCGCAGCGTCCGCGCCGTCCCGCTCGCTGGTCGCCGCCCAACCGGCCGGCGCCAGCGCCTCGACGGCGAGAACGACGGCGCGGGACACGTTCGAGACGGTCGGACAGCGGCTGGGCATCGGTGCTGACTCCCGGATCAATGGTCGATGGTCGATGGTGCGGTCCATGGTGCGGTCGATGGCGCGGTCGATGGTGCGGTCGATGGTGCGGTCGATGGTGCGGTCGATGGTGCGGTCGATGGCGCGGTGAGCGGAATGCCCGGGCATCCGCTCAAGGATAGAGACCGCGCTTCTCGCGCGCCTGCAGCACGCGCGTACAGGCCACGACGAAGGCCGCGGTGCGCAGCGGAATGCCGTGCTGTTCGCCGATCTCCCAGATGCGCTTGAACGCGTCGACCATGATCTTGTCGAGCCGCACGTTGATCTCGTCCTCGCTCCAGAAGAACGAGCTGAAGTCCTGCACCCACTCGAAGTACGACACCGTCACGCCGCCGGCGTTGGCGATCACGTCGGGCACGACCATGATGCCGCGCTCGCCGAGGATCAGGTCGCCGTCCGGCGTGGTCGGTCCGTTGGCGCCCTCGAGCACCATCTTCGTCTTGATGCGTCGCGCGCGTTCCCGGGTGATGACGCTCTCGAGCGCGGCCGGGATCAGGATGTCGGTCTCGACGTCCCAGAAGTCCTCGTTGCCGATGACGTCGCCCCCCTTGAAGCCACCGATGCCGCCGTGGGCCGCGACCTCGGCCAGCAGCCCCGCGAGGTCGAGGCCGTTGGGGTTGTGGACCGTGCCGCTGTGATCCTGCACCGCGACCAGCTTGGCACCGCTGCCGACGAACAGTTCGGCGGCCGACGAGCCGACGTTGCCGAAGCCCTGCACCGCGACGCGCGCGCCATCGATCGAGACGTTCATGCGCCGCGCGGTCTCGCGGCCGACGACGAACACGCCGCGTCCGGTGGCCTTGACGCGGCCGAGCGAGCCGCCGAGCTCGATCGGCTTGCCGGTGACGACGCCGGTCGCCGTGGCGCCGACGTTCATCGAATACGTGTCCATCATCCACGCCATGATCTGCGGGTTGGTGTTGACGTCGGGCGCCGGGATGTCCGAGTGCGGTCCGATGATCAGGCCGATCTCGCTGGTGTAGCGGCGCGTCAGCTTCTCGAGCTCCTTCAACGACAGCGACTTGGGCTCGACGCGCACGCCACCCTTGGCACCGCCGTACGGCAGGTTGACCGCGGCGCACTTGACGGTCATCCACGCCGACAGCGCCATCACTTCCTCGAGCGTGACGTCGGGATGGAAGCGCACGCCGCCCTTGCCCGGCCCGCGCGACAGGTTGTGCTGCACGCGATAACCCTCGAAGTGCGAGACGGTCCCGTTGTCGAGCTCGATGGGGATGTCGACGATCAGCGCGCGCTTCGGTCGCTTCAGCGTCTCGGACCAGCGGGCCAGGCTGCCGAGATAGGGCAGCACGCGGTCGACCTGCGACAGGTAGGTGGCCCAGGGACTGTCCGGCGCCTGGTTGACGAACGAGAGATTCATTGGGTGGTCGAGGGCACGACAATCGCCGGAGCGTTGCGCAGACCCTGAAAATGAGTGGCAGCGAAGATACAGCAATCGCCGCCGCCCTGGCGCGATTCGAGGTCGCCGCCGAGGCCGCCGCCGTTCGTCGCCGGGCGCGCGAACGCGAGCCGCTCGTCGCGTCGCGAGGGATAGAATCGCCGGCTTGCCCGCTGCTTCAGTCGCCCCCATCCCATGACCTACTGCGTTGCATTGCGCCTCGACGAAGGACTCGTCTTTCTCGCCGACTCCCGGACCAACGCGGGCGTCGACCACGTCAGCACGTTCCGCAAGCTCACGGTCTACGAGCGCCCCGGCGAACGCGTGGTCACGCTGATGACGTCGGGCAATCTCGCGGCGGGCCAGGCGGTGCGCCAGCTGGTGTCCGAGACCAGCGATGCGGACGGCGTCAGCATCTGGAACGCGAAGAGCCTCTTCGACGTGTCGCGCATCGTCGGCGACGCGGTGCGCAAGGTACGGGCCCGCGACGCGGCCGCGCTCGAGGACGCGGGCCTCGACTTCACGATGAACATCATCGTCGGCGGCCAGATTAAGGGCGAGCACTGCCGCCTGTTCCTGGTGTATTCGGCGGGCAACTTCATCGAGGCGCTGGCCGAGAGCCCGTATTTCCAGATCGGCGAGAGCAAGTACGGCAAGCCGATCCTCGACCGCATGATCACGCCCAAGTCCACGCTCGAGGAGGCGGCCAAGTGCGCGCTGGTGTCGATGGACTCGACGATGCGCTCCAACTTGTCGGTGGGGCTGCCGCTCGATCTGCTGTGCTACGAGGCCGGCCGCTACGCCGTCACGCGCTTCGCGATGATCGACGCCAACAACGAGTACTTCAAGATGATCCACGACACCTGGGGCGAACGCCTGAAGCAGGTGTTCCAGGAGATCCCCGCGCCGCGCTGGGACGCGTCGGGTTCGCTCGACGACGCGTCGACCGAGCCGACCCGGATGGCCGGCAGTCAGTACTCGACGCAGTCCGAAGCGAAGCAGCCGCGGGCGGCGCCGGTCCGCGTCAAGGCGCCCGACGACCTGGTGCCGCGAACCGCGCCCGCGCGCGAGGCGGTG
>CAHJXF010000300.1 GCA_903644065.1 Betaproteobacteria bacterium | reverse complement strand
GCCGGCCCGGTCGCAGGGCCGGTGCACGACCGAAGGTCAGAGGTCCTGCGGTCCGAACGCGTCGGGCAGCAGTTCGCCGATGGTCCGACGCTGCTGGTCGTCGCCGTCGCAGCAGCTCGCCACCACCGCGTCGGGCCCGAACTCGAAGATCACCTGGCGACAGGCGCCGCACGGCGACACCGGCGCGGCCGTCGGCGTGTGGATCGCGACCGCCACGACGCGGCGCACGCCCGCGAAGACCGCGGCGAAGACCGCGTTCCGCTCGGCGCACGACGTCAGCCCGTACGACGCGTTCTCGATGTTGGCCGACGTGAAGACGCGGCCGTCGTCGGCCAGGACCGCCGCGCCGACCCGGAAGCGGCTGTACGGCGCGTAGGCCCTCGGGCTCGCGGCGCGGGCGGCCGCGAGCAGCTGCGACAGCGTCGCGTCGTCGGGGGGCGGGAGACGGTTCGGCGCGGAGGGCTTCATCTATGATGCGGCGCTTCGGACGAGCTCCTCGCGTGCATTCGAAGGGGCCGTCCCGGCGTGCAGGATCGGGAAGGGAATTATGGCGGACGGGCCCGGGAGGCGGAGCGCGTGATGGCCGACGTCGCGCGCAGCGTCGGCGGCATCGTGGGCCTGCTCGTCATCGCCTGGGCGCTGTCGATGAACCGGCGGGCGATCCGCGCGCGCGTCGTGCTCGCCGCGCTGGCGACGCAGGTCGCCATCGGCGCGCTGATCCTTTTCGTGCCGATCGGCAAGACCGTGCTCGGCGCCTGCGCCGTCGGCGTCAACCATGTGCTCGAGTACGGCGGCAAGGGCATCGAGTTCATGTTCGGCGGCCTGGTGTCGCCGAAGATGTTCGAGGTCTTCGGCGGCCTCGGCTTCGTGTTCGCGCTGCGCGTGCTGCCGGCGATCATCTTCGTCACGGCGTTGATCTCGGTGCTGTACTACCTCGGCGTGATGCGCTGGATCGTCAGGGGACTGGGCACGCTGTTCCAGCTCGTCATCGGCGTGTCGCGGATCGAGTCGTTCTCGGCCGTGGCCACCATCTTCCTCGGCCAGAGCGAGATGCCGGCCGCCGTCAAGCCGTTCGTGCGGCAGCTGCGCGGGCCCGAGCTGTTCGCCATCATGGCGAGCGGCATGGCGTCGGTCGCGGGATCGGTGCTGGCGGGCTACGCGGGGCTCGGCGTGAAGCTCGAATACCTGATCGCCGCATCGTTCATGGCGGTGCCGGGCGGCCTGCTGTTCGCCAAGATCATCTGCCCGTCGACGGAGCCATCGCACATCGCGTTCGAGCACCTCGAGTTCGAGGAGACCCGCCCGGCCAACGTGATGGACGCGGCCGCCGGCGGCGCGACCATCGGGCTGAAGATCGCCGTCAGCGTGGGCGCGATGGTGCTGGCCTTCGTCGGACTGATCGCGTTGCTGAACGGGCTGGTCGGCGGCGTGATGGGCCTCTTCGGCTATCCGCAGTGGAACCTCGAAGCGCTGATGGGCGCGGTCTTCTCGCCGATCGCGTGGATGATCGGCGTGCCGTGGGAGTCGGCCGGCATCGCCGGCAACCTGCTCGGGCAGAAGCTCATCCTGAACGAGTTCGTCGCGTACATCGGCCTCGCGCCGTACCTGAAGGACGCGGCGAGCGTGACCGCAGCGGGGTTGACCGTGCTCGACCCGAAGACGCTGGCGATCCTGTCGTTCGCGCTGTGCGGCTTCGCCAACTTCTCGTCGATCGCGATCCTCGCCGGCGGCTTCGGCGCGATCCTGCCGGCGATGCGGTCCGAGGTCGCGCGCTACGGGTTGCGCGTGGTGGCGGCCGGGACGCTGTCGAACCTGATGAGCGCGACCATTGCGGGATTGTTCATCGGTATGGGGCCGCCATGAGCGCGTGCGGCATCGCAGGGATGGCCTTTCCCTGTCGCATGGTGTGCCGCACCGGCTCCGACGCTCCCGGGGTCGCGCCCGGACCGCGACGCACGAGCCGCGAGGCCTGCGCGCCGCTCAAGACCCGCCGGCCGAGCGGCGGAACGCGTCGTCGTCGCCGATCAACCGGCGGTCGCGGCGCGATCGGGCAGGATTACGAGCTTGCCGTGCGCCTGCCCGCCATGGATCGCCTCGAACGCCGGGCGCCAATCCTCCATCCCGAAAGTGCGCGCGATCGGGATGGTGAAACGGCCTTCGGCCGCGAGCCGTGCGAAGCGACCGAGGGCGTCGTAGCGCGGCACCAGGCCCGCCTCGAGCCCCGTGGTCCGCACGCCCAGCCCGTGTTCGTCGAAGTCGCTGATGCTCATCACGCGGCGCGGATCGCCCTCGACGATCCGGACCAGGTCGGGCAACACGCCGGTGACGAGGGCGGTATGCAATGCCACGTCGGGCGCGCCGCCCGCCAGATCGCGAACCCGTTCGACCATGCCGTCGCCGTAGGCCGTGACCTCGGCTCCCAGGTCGCGCAAGCGGCCAGCGAAGGTGTCGCCCGCCGTCGCGATCACCCGTGCGCCGCGCATCAGCGCCATCTGGACAGCCGCGAAGCCCACCATCGTGCCGCCGCCGTTGACGAGCAGGGTCTGGCCGGCCGACAGGTCGAGCAGGTCGAGGCTGCGCACCGCCGTCTCGACGGCCATCGGCAAAGCGGCCGCCGCTAGCAGGTCCAGGCCCTCCGGCACCGGCTCCCAGACCGCCAGGACGGCACGGTCCGCGACACCGGCGCTGGACTGGCCACGGTAGTCGGGAACCCCGAAGACGCGCTCGCCGACGCCGACGTCAGCGACTCCCTCGCCGACCGCATCGACGGTTCCCGCGACGTCCAGCCCGACGCCACCCGGCAGCGAGCCGGGCATCAGTCCGAGGCACAGGACCCAATCCATCGGGTTGAGCGCGCACGCAGCGACGCGGACGCGGATCTGGTTCGCTCGGGGCGCCGGGACCGGAACGTCCTCGAGGCGGAGGACGTCCGTCCATTCACCGTGCGCGTGGAAGCGGAGGGCCCGCATGCGGGCAGGTTCAGGGTCGCTCATGGTTTCTCGTTTCGGTCGTCGCTTGTCCGTCGCCTCGAACGGAGTTCGACGTGACACATTCGACCATCGATCGTATAGTCAGGGACTGACAAATTAAACGTATCGTCAGTGACTGTCAACAAGGCGACCGATCATGCCGAGAAACGGAGATGTCGTGTTGCGTCGCCTGCAGGAGGCTGCGCTGGAACTCTTCGACGAGCACGGATACGACCGGACCACCTCCGCCGCGATCGCGGCGCGCGCCGGCGTCACCGAGCGCACTTTCTTTCGTCACTTCCCCGACAAGCGGGAGGTGCTGTTCGGCGGCGAGATGGCGTTGAGCGAAATCCTGACCGGGGCGATCCGCGAAGTGCCGCCCGGTCTCGGCGCCTGGGACACGCTGTTCCTCGCGTTCCAGGCCGCGGTACCGCTCATCGTCGAGAACCGTGCGTTCGCGGAGCCTCGCCGCCGCATCATCGCCGGCAGTCCGCGGTTGCAGGAACGCGAGATGGCCAAGACGATGTCGTTGACAGTGACACTGGCAACAGCGTTGCGCGAGTGTGGCGTCGACGAGCGGACGGCGTCGCTCGCGGCGCAGATGGGGATGGCCGCCTTCGGTCAGGCGTTCGTCGCCTGGCTGGACGGAGCGAACACCGATCTCGACGACCGTCTCGCCCAGGCGTTCAGCGAAGTGCACGACCTCGTCGTCGGTCGAGTGTGAAACGCCGAGCGATCGCCGCACCCGATCGGACAACCGGCCGTCCTGCGATCGGGGGTGCGGACGCGCTCACGATCGCGCTGCCACCGGATCGACCAGGCAGCGGCGGATCTCGCCGAGCGCCGGGTGCGTCAGGCCCAGCGCGCGGTAGTCGGTCGGCTGCGCCCACGACGAGAACTTGGCCACCACGATCCGGTTGGCGCGGTCGACGAAGAGGTTCTGGCCATAAACGCCCATCGCGAACAGCGTCTGCGGCGGCCCGTCGGTCGTGTACCAGCCGCTTCGAAAGCACATCGACCGGCTGATCGGCGCGAAGGCCGCGCCCCACTCCCCGGCAGCCCACGCCGACCGATCGCCGCCGGCGAGGTCGTCGATCGCCGCGGACGGGACGACCTGCACGCCGCCGCAACGGCCCGCGTCGACGACGAGTCGACCCAGGCGGGCGAAGTCGCGCGCGGTCGCGCAAAAGCCGCCGGTGCAGCGCGGCGCCCCGGCCGGGTCGAGCGTGAGATCGGCGTCCTGTTCCGTGCCGAGCGGCGCCCAGAGAAGGCGACCCAGCAGGGACGGCACGGGTTCGGCCGCGGCCCGCTCGATGACCCAGCCCAGCAGGTCCATGTTGGCCGACACGTAGCGAAAGGG